>JBFFCO010000001.1:0-24461 GCA_041559835.1 Minisyncoccia bacterium
ATTTTTAAAGATGTTAGAATGGTAAAAATAAGGCATTATTAAATATAGAAATTAAAATGAAAAAAGAAATTAAGAAATTATCAGAAGAATTTGTAAAAAGATCTATTATTCAATGGCTTTCAAGAAATAAATATGGTAGAAATTTAAAATTTGGAGGATTGAGAGATAAGGGGGTGGATATAAGAGTTCAACATAATAATTATGGCAGATATTTTTTAATTGAAACAAAGGGAGAATCTAAAATAGCACAAGGACAAGAAGTGGCATTTGTTTATTCATTGGGACAAATAATAACAAGAATGAATGTTAAAGAAAAAACAAAATATAAATATGGATTAGGATTGCCCGAATCAAGTGCTAAAATTGCTATTAGAAGAATACCTTATCAAATAGCAAAACAGCTTTATTTAAATGTTTTTTCTGTAAATAATAAAGGGGTAGTTAAATTATATACCCCCGAAGATTTAAAAAAATATCAAAATGAAAAAAGAAGATAAAAAAGACAAAAAAATATTCCGATTGGAAAAGGAAATTGAGAAATTAAAGAAAAGTATTAAAAGGCAAAAATATGGTTTAGTTTGGGCTGATATTCCAGAAAAATTTGAAGACGATGTTGAAAACAAATTGCCTATATTAAAAGAAATTCCAAGATTGGCTATTTCAAGTAAAGACGATAAGCCAACTCATATTTTAATTGAAGGCGATAATTATCATTCTTTAACTTGTTTGAATTATACCCACAAGGGAAAAATTGATATTATTTATATTGATCCACCTTACAATACTGGAAGTGATGGTTTCAAATATAATGACAAAAGAATTGCTGATAAATACCCTGATGGTGTTTTAG
Source organism: Minisyncoccia bacterium (assembly GCA_041559835.1). Lineage (GTDB taxonomy): Bacteria > Patescibacteriota > Minisyncoccia > UBA6257 > JAAZHW01 > JBFEPE01. The sequence continues at coordinate 851 of JBFFCO010000001.1, forward strand.
TTGAAAAAGATAATCCTTACAGGCATAGCTATTGGCTTTCTTTTATGGCTAAAAGATTGGAATTGACAGAAAGTTTATTGAGTAAAAGGGGGGTTGTTTTTATAAGTGTTGGAGAAGATGAATTAGCACAATTAAAGTTTCTTTGCGATGAAGTGTTTGGAAAAGATAATTTCGTTTCAATTGTTGCAAGAGTGGCTAAAACAGCGAGCGATAAAGGAAATTTCTTTGCTCCGTCAATTGATTTCGTTGTTTGCTATGCAAAAAATATAAAATACTTGAAACCATTTATTGGTAAGGTGGATATAAAATTATACAAAAAGAAAGATAAGAATGGATTTTATAGAGATGATGTTGCTTTATATCAGTCATCTTTGGATCCTATGAGGGGATGCTCAAATCAAAGATATTATATTTTATGCCCTGATAATTCTTTGGTAATCCCACGGGGTAATGTTTTTCCAAAGATAAAAAAAGAGGCTGAAAATATAAAGCCCAAAACAAAAGAAGACAAGGTTTGGCGATGGACTTATAAAACTTATTTAGAGAAAAAAGACTTTTTGGTTTTCAAAAAATCAAAAAGGTCTCCTCTTCTTGATGAAAAAGGGGAACAAGCAAAATGGAATATTTATACAAAAAGTTATTTGAGAGATAGAGAAGAAAAAGGAACAAAGCCAAGAAATTATTTAGATAGATTTATAAACAGAAAAGGTGCTGATTTTCTAAAAACAATTGATATAGATTTTAGATATTCAAAACCAACAGAATTGATTAAATATTTATTGGAAATAACACAATTAAAAAAAGCTATTATTCTTGATTTTTTTGCTGGCTCTGGAACAACGGCCCAAGCAGTTTTAGAATTAAACAGAGAAGATAAGGGAAAAAGGCAGTTCATTTTAGCCACTAATAATGACGAGGTTGTTAACGGCACAAAACACAAAATAATGACTGATATTTGTTATCCGAGAATAGAAAGAATTATAAAAGGTTATAGGGAATATTCAGCATTAGGAAATTCAATTAAATATTATAAAACTGATTTTGTCGGGAAAAATAATATTCTTAATGCTGATGATAGAGATAAATCGGAATTAGCACATAAAGCGGGGACTTTATTAGCAATAGCAGAGAATACCCTTGATCTAAAAAAGGAAAATAGATTTTATCAGATTTTTGAGAATAAAAATCAATATACAGCCGTGTATTTTCGAGAAGAAGCTAAAAAATTTGATGATTTTATCAAAGAAATTTTGAAATTAGAAAAAGATGTTTCGGTTTATATTTTTAATTGGGAAGATGATATTGAAATTCAAGAATTTGAAGAAGCTAAAAATATTAAAGTAAAAACTATTCCAAAGCCGATTTTGGAAATATACAAAAGAATTTATAATTTAATTTAACTTTATGATTTTATTTAATCCATTAGATTTTCAAAAAGAAGCAGTCAGGGAATTGACTAATGCTTTTGTTAAAATTTGGAAAAGAAAAGAAGGGCAGTTGCCGATTGTTTTCAAATCTCCGACTGGAAGCGGAAAAACTTTTATGATTGCTAATTTTATTAGGCGATTAAACCATCTTCCTCAATGGCAAGAAGATAAGGCATTTATTTGGATTACTTTTTCTGATGATTTAGCAATACAAAGCAGGGATAAATTCAAAGAGTATTTTGAAAATCAATTAGAAAACGAACTTCTAACCATTGAGAATATCAATCAAGGTAGATTATTGGAAAATGATATTATATTTTTGAATTGGCAAAAGATTGTTTCGAGAAGTGCTGAAAATAGAATTTTACGAAGACCCGATGATGAGTTAATGAGAAAAGAACAAGGTAAGTATTGGGAAGATTTGATTGACGGCACAAAGGAAGAAAAACGAGAAATTATTTTGGTTATTGATGAGGCTCATAAAAATAAAAGCACTATACTCGCTCAAGAAATTATTGATTATATTGATCCAAAAATAATTTTACATATTACGGCTACTCCTAATGAAAAAGATGAATTAGGGTCGCGAAGAATAGGAGGTTTTATTGAAACAGAAAGGGAAAAAATTATTGATGAGGGCTTAATTAAAGAGAAGATTGTCGTCCAAACAGAAGAGGATTTAAGAAAACATAAGGGAGAAGATTTAGATAAAATTCTTCTTGATTTGGGAATTGAAAAAAGAAATGAATTGATAGAAGAATACAAAAAAATTGGCAAAAAAATAAATCCTCTAATGTTAATTCAATTACCTAATGACGACAAAAAATTGATTGAAACTGGTAGGGAAACAAAAGAAATGGTGGTTTGTGATTATTTTAAGAAAATTAGAATAAACAAAAATAAAATTGCTAAGTGGTTTGATGGTAGAAAAGAAAATATGGAAAGAATAACTGAAAATGATGATGATGTTGATTTTATGCTTTTTAAACAAGCCGCTGGAACTGGCTGGGATTGTCCCCGTGCTTCTATTTTGGTTATGTTTAGGGAAATAAAATCAAATAAATTCTATACTCAAACAATTGGCAGAATTTTAAGAATGCCCGAACCACAATTAAAAGAAGATTATAAAGATAGTGAAAAATTAAGAATTGGGTATTTGTTTACTAATTATAAGAGAAGTGAAATAGAAATACCCGACCAAAACGGAAAAAATAAACCATATACAAAATTCGCTTACAAGAAAAAAGGAATGAAAAATATTTCTTTAAAATCCGCTTATGTCCCCCGTCTTGATTATGGAGATATCCCGCAATCTTGGAAATTTCAAGAAAGTTTTAAGCAATCAATGGATAAATATTTTAAAATTACAAAAAATGATATTTTGGGAAAGGCGAAGGAAAAATTAAAAAAGGCGGGTGTTAATCTTTTAAGTGAATTAACTAATCAAATTATTGTTAATGCTGAATTTGAAGATTTTGATAATTTAAATTTTGAATTTAAAGAAAAAGGAGATGACTTAGATTTAGAAATGTCTTCTAATGATGTTGAAAAATATTTTAATTATATTTGTTATCAATTATTACAAGAACAAACAGATGACGAGGCAAAAATAAGCAATATAGCAAGATCTTGGAGTAGATTAAAATCAGCAATTAGGGTTTGGTTTAAGGGAGTGTTAGGTGAAAATAGTGATTATTATTACAGGGTTTTTATAAAAGATATACAAAAAGGTGAAGAAAGTAAATTTAGACCAGCTATAACTCAAGCCATAAAAGATTTTAGACCAATGGCTGAAAAATTATTGAAAGAGAAGAAAAAGAAACAGGAAGAAAAAGAAGCCCCTATTTTTGAAATAAAAGATGTTTATCATTTTACTGATGATTATGTTGAAGAACCTCAAAAATTGTGTGTTTTGGATAAATTCTTTGTCTTAAAAGAATATGATGGGAAGGAAAATGAAATGAAATTTAAGGATTATTTAGAAAAGAAAGGAAATAATATTGAATGGTGGTTTAAGAATAGAGATTACGGAAAAAATTATTTTGGTATTAAATATTTCAATACTGCCGACAAAAAAGAATCCTTATTCTACCCCGACTGGATTATTAAATTCAAAAATGGCAAGTTTGGAATTTTTGATACAAAAAAAGGAAATACTGCTAAAAATACAGAAGGCAGAGCCGAAGGATTAGCGGAAAAATTAAAAGAGTTGGGGAGTAAGTATATTGGCGGAATAGTTGTTTTGGAAAATGGAGTTTGGTATTACAATAATTCTTTAAAATACAAATACGAAAAAGGGAAAATTGGAAGTGATAAAAATTGGAAAAAATTAGAGGAATTATTTAATTAAACAAAAAAATAGTGTATAATAATATCAAAATGAAATATCTCAAAAAATTGGTTAGTGAGCCCAGTTCTTATCAGAAAACATTTTTAATCTATCTATTAGTTAATGAAAGGTATAGAAAATAAATCTATTAGATCTATGAGCTGGTTTAGGATTGGACATATCGGCGAAAGATATTTGCACACAGGCAATCATTCCTTGGGTTGTATTACAATGACCGAAGTTGAGAGATGGGATGAAATATATGATAAATTAATCAAAGCACGCAAGGGAGATTTTTTGAGTGTGGGCATGCTTGAGATTGTGGATTGATTATGAATCTTATAATAAAAAATATTAGCAAATCAGGGCTTATAATTATTTTTATGATATTAATTATATTAGTATCAGTTTTTTTAGTCTCAAAAAATAAAAATAAAATTTTGAAAGAAGAAAGAATTTTGTCAAAAACTGATTATAGAATATTCCATTGTGGCGAAGAGATTTTTCTGAAAGCAGATAGAGAATCATTAATTACAAAAAGAAACGGCTTGTTTGCAAGAAGCAAAAAAGGGAGCATTATTGTTGACGGCACACCCTTAAATAACGAAGACATTTTATTAACTTCATTTTTTGATGCAGCCGGTGGGACTCTTAAATTTTCAGATGAGTATGGGGATATATTTCGCATACCAACTGAAACTGGCATTCGTGAGTTTCGGTTTGGCGATCTATGTAATGGAAAAGAAGCAAATCTTTATGTATTGCATCACAGGATTGAAACATCGACGAAGCCATGGTCTATTTACTCTCGAATTATGTGGAAATATTTTGATCATGTTTTAACAAATAATTATGGCAAAGTCCCCCCTGGAGATTGTATTGTATTTATCTTTGACTCGGAAGATATTTTAGGACATCCATGGCCATACTGCACTTCTCATGAAGATGCAATAATTGCTGGAAAATTAATTTTAGAAAATTAATTTTCTTTTTTTGAATTAAATCTAATTATTATCTTTTGTGAATAAAATAAGCATACCCAAAATTAGAGGAAGAATATAAAAGGTTAGAACTGGGAGAAGCATTGATGAATAAAGAAAAAACAGAGGCGATTACCTCCATTCATTCACGGTGGGGTGGCTGACGGGCTTCGATCCCGCAACCTTCGCTGCCACAGAGCGACGCTCTACCAATTGAGCTACAGCCACCATGATTATCTATTGTCTTAATTCTACTTATTTCTGTCCCTCATGTCAAAGTTGAGATTATCCACTTTTGCTTCAAAAGTGATTATTTTTTTGTGGTATAATTTTAATGTAGTTAAAAAATCTCGGGTGTTTTTAAAATGCCACAGGATAAAGGTCGTAGAATTATTAATAAAGCCAAAAATAATCTTATGAAAAATTGGAGTGTTTTCGCATTAGCAATCATAATTATTGCCGTTGTTGCTATTTTGGTCATTGGTCAGATTGACATCTATCCAAGGTTTGCAAAGGAATCAGAAGTTCCAGAGGCAACCGGTGATGTTGATACAGCCGTTGATGCTCTTTTGATAATGGCAGAAAATGAGGTGGTAAATATTGAAGGCGAAGATTTAGGATTAGACCTTCTTGAAGATGAATTGTTGTCAATTGATGAATTTGGCGAAGTTTTAAACGAATATGAATTATAAGGAATTAATAAAAAGTATTTTTGTTTTTGTTTTAGTTGTTGGATTATTATTGCCTGTTATTTCTCTTGCTAAGCAAGATGGTAAGGGCTTTGGTCCCGGTATGTCAAATAATGGAAATGGGAGTGATAATGGAAATGGAAATGGTGAGGGTAATGGCGATGGGAGTGATAATGGAAATGGTGATGATAATGGCATGAATGGAAATGGTGATGGGGAGAATGGTATGAACGATGATGAATCAAATCAAGGATTAAGAAAATCCACCAAAAGAGGTGGTAAAGATTTTTGTAATAGAATTGATTTGCTAATTCAAAATAGAAATAGAATAAATGAGAGGTGGGAAGAATTTGGACAAAAGAAGCAAGAAAGAAAAATGGGAATAGCCAATAAGAAGTCTGAAAATGAATTGAGGAGAAGTGAAAAAAACGAAGAAAGGAATATCAAAAAGAATGAGCATTTTGAAAAAATGCTTGAGTTAGCCCAAGACAATGAGCAAAGATTAGCGATTTTAGAATTTCAACAAGCAGTTGATCAAGCAATTCAATCGCGAAGTCAGAAAGTTGAATTAGCTAAAGATGAATTTCGCCAAGCATTAGAAGAGATGATACAAAATAGGCAACAAGAAATGGAAATGGTTGCCTTGAATTATCGCCAGCAAGTTCAATCTTCAATAGAGAATGCAAAAACTGCTTGCGAGGAAGAGGGGGCTGATTCAGAATTGATTTGGAAAAATCTTTTGGAAGAGACGAGGCAATTAAAGGAGCAATTTCAATTAGCAAGGCAATCAATGGGTGAGATTGAGAAAGATGTTAGACCATTGGTTGAGGCAAGAAGGACTCTCTTTAAAGAAGCATTGGATTCTTTCAAGGAAGAATTAGAGCAAGCAAGGGATAATTTGAAATTGGCTCTTAGTGGTCAAGAAGAATCTCCTGAACCAACTGAGACTCCTGAGCCAACAGAGACTCCTGAACCAACAGAGACTCCTGAATCTACTGAAACCCCTGAGCCAACTGAGACACCGTAGCAAATCTTGATTTCTAAAATACCCGCTTGGCGGGTATTTTTTATCATCCTGTATTTGATTTTGAGGGGGAATTGGAATAGACTAATAATATGCTCCTGTGGTGAAATGGATATCACGCCGGTCTTCGGAACCGTCGTTGGGGGTTCGAATCCTCCCGGGAGCACGATTATTTGGGGTTCTCCGCCAGAGGCGGACATTTCTGTCCGCCAAGGGTGGCACATCCGCCTCAGGCGGACGGATTCTCAAAAAATAAATAAAATAAAATATTTTATATTTTAAAGGCGCGGGGGTAGAAACCAAAAACTTTGAAAAAATAAAAAGTGTGGTAGAATGGTAAAAAATTAGAATTATTATGAAATCAAAGGCAGTAAAAATATCAATAGGAGTAGTTGTGGCAATAATAATTATCGCAAGTGCATGGCTATTGACTATGGCAGACAACAAGGAAAATGTAGAAAGAACTGGGGAAAGAATCCAGAATCAAATACAACAAATTAGCTTACTCACAAGCCAGAGTTTAATTCAATTTCAAAATATATCTCAAAAACAAGAAGAGGGCGACCTGAAGTCAGCCCTTGATTTAGTAACAGAAGAAAAAGAGAGAAATAAGGAAATAAATAATTTAGCGATGGCTCTCACTGAAGAATTAAAAGAGTTGGCAAAATTATCAATAAGATTAAATAGTGAAAAAGAAAGAAATATCACAGAAGAAGCTATCCAATACCAAATTGAAGCAATAAGCCATCTTTTAAATTATGGTAGCGGAGTTGATACCATACTCCAAGAATTAGCAAAAAAATATGAAGATAGCATTGAAGGAAGGGAGACGAGTATTAAGAGAGATATGGGGCAATTAATTGGATTGATTCAAGATGAGATAAGAATCGCTGAAGAAAAAAGCCAAGAATTTATTAAAGCAATAAGTTTAATATCCGAGGAAAAATAATAATAAATTATTTTAAAAAAACCCCGCCGAATTTCCGTCGGCGGGGTTTTTTCTTTTCCTTAATTCTTCCTACCCGCTTTTTTTCTATCATTTTCAGTAAGATGTTTTTTCCTTAGACGAATATTTTTCGGGGTTATCTCTAAATATTCATCGTCCTTTATTATTCCCAAACCTCTTTCCAGACTTAATTCCCAAGGAGGAGTGAGATAAACCCCCTCATCAGACCCTGATGCCCTCATATTCGTAAGATGCTTCCCCTTTATAGGATTAACAGCCATATCCAACCCCTTAGAAGTGTTTCCAATAACCATCCCTTCATAAACATTATTGTTTGGACTAATATATAGAACCCCTCTGTCCTGCAAGTTCCAAAGAGAGAAGGCTAATGCCTTGCCGGTCATCATTGAAATCATTGACCCCAATTCAGAAGACTCAATATCGCCAACAAAAGGTCTAAAGTCCAAAAAGTGAGAGCATAAAATACCCTGTCCCTTTGTATCAACCATAAATTCATTTCTATATCCCAAAATACCCCTCGTCGGAATTTCAAAAATCATCCGAACTTGTTTATTCTCATTCTTTAAATTAACCATCTGCCCCTTTCTTTTGGAAAGTTTCTCTATTACTACTCCCGAAAACTCCTCAGGAATATCTATTGTTATTTCTTCAAATGGTTCTAATTTTTTTCCATCTTCTTCCTTAATAATAACACTGGGTTTTGAAACTTGAAGTTCATATCCTTCTCTTCTCATATTTTCCAATAAAATGGCAATATGAAGTTCCCCTCTCCCATATACACGATAAGAGATGGCATCAGAAAAATCAACTCGCAAACCAACATTTACCTCTAATTCTTTTTCTAACCTCTCCTTTATTTGGCGGATATTTACAAATTTTCCCTCATTTCCAGCAAATGGAGAATTATTTACTAAAAAATTAAGAGCAATGGTTGGCTCGTCAATCCTAATAGATGGCAATAATTCTTGATTATCGCTTTCAGAAATAGTTTCTCCAATATATACATCTGTTAAACCGGCAATCATAACAATATCGCCCGCCTCCGCTTCATCAACCTCTTGTCTATTAATACCACTAAAAGTAAAAAGTTTTGCAACTCTAAATTTCCTTGGCTCACCATCTCCCCCTCTCACAAAAACATCTTGCCCATTCTTTATTTTGCCCTGATATATTCGAGAAACAGCAATTCTCCCCAAAAAATTATCATAGGCGAGATTAAAGGGCTGGGCAGAAAGTGGTTTTTCTATCATTTCTGAATTAGATGCGGTCTCCACTTTCTCCAAAATAATGTCCAATAGCGGGGTTAAATCTTTTGATTCGTCATCTAAATTTATTTTTGCTATTCCTTCCTTAGAGGAGGAATAGACGACAGGAAAATCAAGTTGCTCTTCATTTGCTCCTAAATCAAGGAACAACTCAAAAACCATTTCCTTTACTTCCTCAATTCTTGCTGCTGGCTTATCTATTTTATTTATTACCACTATTGGCTTTATCCCTAATTCCAAAGATTTTTTCAAAACAAATTTTGTTTGGGGCATTGGTCCTTCTTGAGCATCAACTAAAAGAAGGACATTATCAATAGACCTCAAAATTCTCTCAACTTCTGAGCTGAAATCGGCATGACCGGGGGTGTCAACGATATTTATTTTTGTGCCCCTGTAAATCACTGATGTATTTTTTGAATAAATGGTAATGCCTCTTTCCTGCTCTAAATCGTTGCTATCCATACTCACTCCCTCATCAGACATCCCTGTTTGTCGCATTAAACCATCAGTCAAAGTTGTTTTGCCGTGATCAACATGAGCAATAATTGCAATATTTCGTATTTCCATATGTTTAGTAAAAAAATCGCTCTTACCCACATTTATTTGCTAACTAACGACAAGAAATGGGCTAGCGAAATTTAATAAGCCAAATATTACCATAAATTATTTAAAAGGCAAGTCGGCGAGGGGTGCTTTCTCTAATTTATTTAAAAACAATCTAAATCTACTCAAATCAAAGAATGCTTGGATATTCAGGAAAAATAAAGTAGAATAAAAATATATGGAGGTGTGGCCGAGTGGTTTATGGCGCTGGTCTTGAAAACCAGTTGGGGGCAACCCCTCGGAGGTTCGAATCCTCCCACCTCCGCCACGTAAAAAATTGCTTCGCAATTTCAACGTGGCTGGGACGTTTAAATCCTGAAAAGATTTATTACGTCCCGCCCTTGCCTCGCCGAAGTCCGCCTCTGGCGGACGAAGGCGGGCTTCACCTCGCCGAAGTCCGCCATGCAAGAAGTTGTCTTGCGATTTCAATATGGTTGGAATATTTGAATTTGCTTTATAAAATTTATCATACTCAATCACCCTGTAATCTAAAATATGAAAATTGCTATATTTACAAATAAAGACCAAGATATTATAAACTTTCGGATTGGATTGATAAATGAATTGATAAAGAGGGGTCATCAGGTATTCGCCTGCACAACAAAAACAAGCGATGATTTTGTTTCAAAAATAGAAAAAACAGGGGCAAAATTCATAGATTTAAAATTAAAAAGGGGGTTAAAATTATTCTCCTCTTTTCTTTATATTTTAGAGGTTTATCAAGTATCAAGAAAAAACAAATTCAATCTTTGTCATAATTTCTCATTTAAGCCAGTTTTTTTAGCGACAATAGGGCAAAGACTTTCAGGGATAAAAAAAATAATATGCACAATTACAGGATTAGGAATAGTTTTTTCAGTAAATAATAAAAATTTAAAAATATTTATATTAAGAAAGTTGGCCCTTATTGGATATAAAATATCCGGACTATTAGCAGAAAAAATTATCTTTCAAAACAAAGAAGACAAAAAACTTCTTATTCAAAAAAGAATAATCCCTGAAAAAAAATCAGAAATAATAGTTGGGTCTGGTGTAGATTCAAATTATTTTTCTATTGATAAAATAGACAATGATAGATTGGAAAAATTAAGAGAAGAATTAAAAATAAAAGAAGGTGAAAAAATTGCTCTTATGGTATCGCGAATATTAAAAGAAAAAGGCATCTATCAATTTGTAGAGGTGGCAAAAAATTTGAGAGAAAAAAGCAAGAATTGGAAATTTATATTAATTGGGGAAATAGATAAAGGCAATCCGATGTTTATATCAGAAAAAGAGATAGAAATATGGCAAAATAATGACTATATAATTTATTTGGGCGGGAAAGACAAGAATTCTGTGAGAGATATTTTAGGACTAACTAATGTTTTTGTATTCCCCTCATATTATCGCGAGGGTGCCCCCAAAGTTGTTTTAGAAGCAATGTCTATGGGATTACCAATTGTAGGATTTGAAAATGTTGGGACAAGTGAATTAGTAGAAAATGGGGTTAATGGATTTTTAGTAAAAGAAAAAAATGTCAAAGAATTATCTTTAGCAACAGAAAAAGTATTAAATGATGATTTTTTGGCAAAGAAATTGGGAGAAGAAGGAAGAAAAATGATAATTAATTTATTCAGTGATGAGATTGTTGTTAATAAGACAATAGATGTTTACAATTTAGATTAATTTTTGTTTATCAAAAATCTACTCATATCCTTTTGCTTGGAGATTGAATAATCGGGCATATGTCTTATTCGCCTTAATGAGTTCTGGATGACTTCCCAATTCCGATAATCTCCCCTTCTCAATAACTGCAATCCTATTTGCCCTCCTCACGGTGGAAAAACGATGGGATATCAAAATAACCGTCCTGTCTTTTGGCAATGACTCCAATTTCTTAAATATCTTCTCCTCTGCCTCGGCATCAATTGATGATGTCGGCTCATCTAAAATCAAAACCTGTGGGTCGCGATAAAATGTCCTCGCTAATGCCAATTTTTGCCATTGCCCAATTGACGGCTCAATTCCACCCTTGAATCTCTTACCCAACATCTGCTCATATCTATCCTCCCACTCTTCAATAAATATATCTGCCTCACTTGCTTTGGCGGCCATCTTAATTTTCTCAATCTTGCTTTTCTTATCAGTCCTTCCAACAGAAATTGCCTCCCTCACAACAAGATGATATCTGTCATAATCTTGAAAAAGAACCCCCATTATTTTATACCAACTCCCCAAATCTATATCCTTCAAATCATTTCCATCAATTAAGATTTTGCCCTCATCGGGATCATAAAAACGACAAAGTAATTTAACAAATGTTGTTTTTCCCGAACCATTAATTCCAACGAGGGCAATCTTCTCTCCCGGAGCAATCCTAATAGAAAAATCTTTAAGCACAAATCTTTCCGTCCCCGGATATTTAAAATTAACATTTTCAAAAACTATTTCCGGAGTTTCCTTGCTTGATAAAACTATTCCCTTTTTTGGCCTTTCCACTACTGGCTTAATATCTAAAAATTCAAAAAAATCATTAACAAATAATGCATCCTCATATTGTTTACCGAGGGATCCAAATAATCCCATAAATGAACTCCTTAAATTCCCCAGTGAAGAAATAATAAATGTTAATGTTCCAACTAATATTAATCCATTAGCCGCCCCATAAACAAACCATGCCACCGTAAAGCCCATTGACAGAGCCGATAGAATAAAGGCAATTGATTTTTGCTTCAATCTTTTTTTCTCAGCTTTTTTCTCTTCATTTTGGAATTCTATAAAAAGATCTCTGATTATTGAAAGAAAGTACTTTATATTTTGAAATAATTTTAATTCAGTCAAAGATGATATTCCAAAGAAATGTTGGCGAAAATTATAAAATTTTCTTTTTGTTTCTGCCTTCGCTCCTTGAATTGCCCAGGTTTGATAACCATATTTTGATGAAATAATAAATTCCGGGATAGAGAAAACCAAAATTATAATCAATATCCACCATTCATAAGAAATAATTATTATGCTCGCGAAAATTACCCCAATAATATCCCTAAATATATCAAACTGCCTCACGAAAGAATTATTTATCATATATGTCCCTCTATCTGATATTTTATTAAATAAGTCATTCATTTTGGGATCTTCGTGGATGGCGATATCAATATCTCCTCTCTTTTTCAATGTTAAAATTTCAAATTTTTCACTTAGGTAAAAATATAAAAATCTTTCAAAATACATTTGAAGTGTGAAAAATATTGACGGTAGCCATGTGGAGACAATTAAGGCGGATAAGTAAATGATGGTCCCTGATGATATTCCTGCTCCGCCTACCAATACTAATTCATCAATCAAAAGCCCTCTGAAAAAAGCGATTAAGAATGGTGATATTGATATTCCGAAGTAAATAAAGAATATGCCAATAATTTGACCTTTCTTTTGTCTCCAAATCATTTTTGTGATTCGGATATTATTTTTTAGAAACTGAGATATTATTTTCCACGATATCTCCTGTTTCCCTTGTTCATCATCAATATTCATATGTTTTGCTTGTGGATAATTTTATTTGACTTTTACCGAGCGGTCGGTATAATACAATTAATCGCGCTCAATGGATTCGTCCATTGAGATACTCATGGACATGGAAGATTCTTCTTCCACGTCCATTTTTTCTAATTCCTTTCTTAAATTATCAACAGAACAAGCATAAAAAAGACTACCCCTTATCTTGTTATACTCTTTCCCCTTACACCCAGAACCAAAAACTAAAACTACTTTCTTGCCTTTTTCAATTAGATATTCAGCTAAAGCCGAATAATCTCCATCTCCGCTAAAAAGCAAAAGAGTTTCATAATCATCCAAAAAATTAAAAGCATCTCTTGTTATTTCTACATCAAAATCACATTTTCTAATAGGACAGGGTTCTTTTAATGATTTTTGCAATCCGTCAATATTAAAGTTTAATCCACTCAATTCAGAGTCTAAATTCTCAACAAACTGATAAATTTGATTATAAATATTCATATTCTTTCTTGATATTAGATAATATTTCTTTTCTTCTCCATTTTCGTCAACAGAAGACTCCTCTCTTTCTATCATCCCGTTTTTTACCTTGTTATTAAATTCATATAATTTATTTGAGATTTCAGAATTTGTTTTTGTGATCCCATCTAACATATTAAATAATTTTTTTATTATTTTTCTAAAATGATTCTGCTCCTTTAAATATACGGGCATCCATTTTACTTCCTTAAAAATTGGGCTATATCCAATTTTCTCAATATCCATTCTAAAATTTTTTGATTTTTTATTTTTGATATCCTCCCCATAATAAAATCTTTTATCAATAATCCTTGGGTATCTGCTCAAAAAAGAAAATAATTTTTTAGGACAAACTTCCCACTTTAATTTCTTTCTCCAACCATAAACATTAGCCCAATCAATCAGGGCTAATGTCTCCTTTTTTATCTTCAATTTGAATTTCTTTTTCTGCATATTAAATTTCTATTGGGTATCTTATATCATATAATTTTTCTGTGATTTCTATATCGCTAATTCTATCAAGAGAGAATCTCCTTATTCCATTTTTATTTTGATCCCAAGCGAAAAGACCAATCTCGCCATCATCGTGGCTAAAACTATATGGCTCAATATATCGCCAACCCTCACTTGTCCCATCTTTTTCAAGATAAATAATTTTCAAAACTTTTCTTTCTTGGGCTGATTTTTTAATTATTTCAATTATATTTTCCATAAAATTATTATCCAACAACGATATTTATTAGTTTGTCTTTGATGAATATTATTTTTTTGATTTTTTTGTCAGAAATTAACTTCTTAATCTTGCCATCCTCAAAAGCCAATTTTTTTGCTTCATCTTCGCTGATACCAATAGGAGTAGGCGATTTTGAGCGGACTTTCCCATTGACTTGAATTACCAAATCAAAATTTTTTCTTGAAATGATCTTCTCACTATACTTTGGCCACTTTTCCAAATGAATAGATTTCTTATTTCCCATTGCTTGCCATAATTCCTCAGCCATATGAGGGGCAAGAGGGGAGAGGATTCTTAGGAAATTCTCTAAATCAATTTTTTTGAATTTTCCTTCAACTTTTTGCCAAGAATTTAAACATTCCATAAGAGAGCTAATTGCAGTATTAAATTCTAAATTCTCAATATCTTCTCCTATTTTTTTAATTGACAAATGGAGGGATTTTTTTATTTCTTCTTCATCTTTTTTGCTTATTGGCTTTTGCCCTTCTTGAATTTGCTCTTGATAGAAATTCCAAATTCTATTCAAAAACCTGCTAATTCCATTTAATCCTTGTGGATTCCATGAACCACCCTGACTAAATGGACCAATAAATCCAAAATACATTCTTATTGAATCAGCCCCACTTTTTTTGACTTCCTCGTCTGGGTCTATCACATTACCCTTTGATTTTGACATTTTTTGATTGTCGGGACCAAGTATCATTCCGTGAGCTCTCCTTGCCAAAAATGGCTCATCAAAATCCAAATAGCCCATATAATTAAGGGCTTTAATTATGAATCGAGAATAAATAAGATGCATTGTGTTATGCTCTGACCCGCCGACATAAAGAGGGATGGGCATCCATTTTTTTATTTTTTTATTATCAGCAAATTTATTTTTGTTTTTAGGGTCGGCATATCTTAAGAAATACCATGATGAATCTACGAATGTATCCATCGTGTCGGTTTCTCTTTCTGCTGGCTCATTGCAATTAGGACATTTTATATTCTTCCAATTTTCTGCTCTATCTAATGGTGATTTTCCTTCATCTGTGGGTAGATAGTTTTTCAAATCAGGCAATTTAATTGGCAAATTCTTTTCTTTTTCCGGAAGCCAACCGCATTTTGAACAAAAAATCATAGGAATAGGAGTCCCCCAATATCTTTGCCTTGATATTATCCAATCTCTTAGGCGATAGTCAGTTGATTTTTTGCCGGATATAAATAATGAAATTTTTTCCATCGCTATTTTATTTTCTAATCCAGAAAAACTGCCCGAATTTATTAATTGCCCTTCTCCGAGAAATGGCTTATTTCTTGGCAATTCTTCATCTTTTGGTTGAATGACTGGGATTATTTCTAATCCAAATTTTTTGGCGAAATCCCAATCTCTTTGATCATGAGCAGGCACGGCCATGATTGCCCCTGTCCCATATGAAGAAAGGACATAGTCAGCTATCCAAATAGGTATTTTTTTTCTATTTGCTGGATTTATTGCATATGAGCCAGTGAATATTCCAGTTTTGTTGTTTATCTCTTGCTGCCTTTCTAAATCGGTTTTTCTTTTTGCTTCTTGGATATACTTTTTTATTGCTTGCCTTCTTCCATCGCTTGTTATTTTTTCTACCATTGGGTGTTCGGGCGATAAGACCAAATAAGTGGCTCCGAATATTGTGTCAGCCCTTGTTGTGAATACTTCAATTTTATCATTTATATTTTCAACTGAAAAATTTATCAAAAATCCATCTGATTTTCCAATCCAATTTCTTTGGGCTATTTTTGCTGGACGAGGCCAATCTAATTGATTTACTCCTTCAAAAAGTTCATCAGCGAATTTTGTTATTTTCATCATCCACTGCTCTATATTTCTTTGCTCCACTCTTTCTCCGCATCTTTCACAGCAACCATTTACCACCTGCTCATTTGCGAGAACCGTTTTATCCTTTGGGCACCAGTTTGCTTTTGTTTTATCTCTATAAACTAATCCATTCTCATACATTTTTAAGAAAATCCATTGATTCCATTTATAGTATTGTGGATTTATTGTTTGGACTTCTCTATTCCAATCAAATGTTGCCCCAATTCTTTTGAGTTGCTCTTTCATATATGAAATATTTTTTTTCGTCCAGTCTGATGGGTGGAGATTATTTTTAATAGCGGCATTTTCAGCGGGCAATCCAAAGGCATCGAATCCAATAGGATATGAAACATTTTTCCCAGTCATTCTTAAGTATCTTGCTAAAATGTCTGACAATGAATAAGTATACCAGTGTCCGACATGGAGGTTGCCTGATGAGTAGGGAAATTCAACTAATAACATAAAGTTTTTTTTGCCCTTGACTTCGTCTTTTGCACTATTTATTTTTATTTTTTCCCAGTGCTTTTGCCACTTTTTTTCAATTTTTGATGGATTATATTTCATATTATTGTTTTGTTTTTTAATTCTAGATTGCGAAATATTTTTTAATAATCTTATTTTTTTCCTTTCTACTGCTTCAGCATTTCTATTCCTGTCACCCCTGTCCGCCAGAGGTGGCACATCCGCCTCAGGCGGGCGGATAATACTCCGGCAGCCTGCCCGCCTATGGCGGAGGGTCTAAAAACCATGGCAAGCAAGTGGTAATAGCGAGGCAGAGATTCCCGCCTTCGCGGGAATGACAAGAGAGATATCTCAAATTTTGATTTTTTTATTGTTTTTTTATACCTTGCTAATTGTTCCATTTTACCCCAATGATAACTTTTTATCAAATATAGCACATCCTCAATATTTCTTAATAAAATAAAACAAGGAAGCCGGATTGATCCAAACTTCCTCATTTTGTTTTGAATTTAAAAGGGGAAACCAGCATGATGCTCACCACTTTTTATTCTTATTTTTTCCATCATTTCCATAAGTTGTCTTTCTCTATAAGACTTATTTTCAAGTTCTTCTTGTTGAGATGGAAGCAATGCGCTAAATTGAACTGGTCGTGTTGCCGAAATTCGAGACTCTGAAAAATTATTTTGATCACTTCTAATCCTCTCAATATCTATAGGAAAATTAACTCTCTCCATCAATTTTTCAGTCTCATTCAAATCCAGGATGACTTTGATTGCTGTTTTTGATCCTTTTTCATCAAGAAGCCCAATTTTATTAGGGTCTCTTATTACAGTCGACACCCTAAAGCCACTAGTTTCGAGTGCTTCTTCGACCATTTTCTTTAATGATGCTGGACAGGTGTGCTTATTACTAAATACACACACCTCTCTGTATCCTGTATGGGAATGACTAGTTATTTCGCCTATTTTAATGTACCATGGCAATGCTGTCTCAAGGCATTGCAAAAACTTTGAAATCATCTCTTCTTTATTCATGCTGTACCTCCCTCGGTTGATTTATTAGATCAAGCCGATTTTTTATTTTTTTATTTTAATTTTTTAAATTTATGTCATAACATCATGACTACCACCATTATACCAAATCTTTTTAGATTTGTCAATTCTGACCTATATTTAAAAATCAGTGCTCATATTGATTATATTTTTAAAAAGAATTAAAATATTATTTGTCGATGGCTAACAAGTATAAAGATTAAAATTTTTTAAAAAAAAATAATAAAATAAATTAAAATTTAAATAAAATATTATGGATATATATAAACCAAAATTTAAGATTTGTGTTTCAGGGGCCGCCGAAACAGGGCATTGCTCACCCACTGCTTTTGAAAATGCAATGGAATTAGGAAGGGAAATCGCAAGGCATGATTGTATTTGTGTAACAGGGGCAACCACGGGTGTGCCTTATTGGGCAGCAAAGGGAGCAAAAGAAGAGGGGGGAATAGTTATTGGACTATCTCCAGCCGCTAGCTACAATCATCATATCAATTCTTACAAATTGCCAATTGATTATCACGACTTAATAATTTACACTGGCTTTAATTATTCTGGCAGAAACCTATTATTGGTTCGTTCTTCTGATGCAACCATTACCGTTTGCGGCAGAATTGGAACACTTAATGAATTCACAATTGCCTTTGAAGATAATCAGGTGATAGGTGTTTTGGTGGGCAGTGGGGGAACAGCAGACCAAGTGAGAGGGATTGTTGAGAAGGGGCATAGGGGTCCCGGAAAAATAATTTTCAATGGCAATCCTAAGGAATTAGTAGAGAAAGTAATTGAAATGATAAAGAAGGAATACGGAGAAATAGAAAATAAAAATTCTATTTACTAACTTATTTAAAATGAGTAAAAAGATAGGAACTTATATCACATCATCAGCCATTTTAGCCGGCACAATATTAGGGGTCGGCATTTTTGGACTGCCTAATGTGATATCAAGAGCAGGTTTTTTACCGGGAATCATTTTTTTAGTAATCGCCTGCCTTTTGAATATTTGGGCTCATTTAATTTATGGGGAAGCATTGATGAGGACAGACGGAGATTTGAGAGGTCCCGGATTGGCTAAAATTTATTTAGGGAAGAAGGGATTTATCGTCTCTATTGTTGAATCGGCAATAAGTTCATCGGGGGTAATGCTTGCCTACCTTATTTTAGGCAGTCAATTTACTCACAACTTATTTCATATTCTTGGATGGCCAATAAGCTTGATATCGGCAACAATGATATTTTGGTTTTTGGGAGTTGTTGGAATGAGTTTTGGAATTAAATTTGTGGGTATTAGCGAAATTATTGGATTGGTTTTGATAACAATTTTAATTTTTGTATTTTTTGGAATAGGATTGCCGGGAATAGAATCAAGCCAATTAAAGGAAATAAATTTTTCTGAATTTTTCTTGCCTTATGGAATATTGCTTTTTGCTTTATCAAGTTTTTCTGCTATTCCGGAAATTTTAAGTTATTTCAAAAAGAAAAAGGTTTCATTTTTAGATATAAATTTTAAACTGCCTTTTATTATCGGGACTATAATTCCAGCAGTGCTATCTTTGTTTTTTATATTAGGAATTTTAGGGATATTCAATGGTAGTATCATCGCGGCTAATCCAGTGCCTGATTTATTAGCCATCAATCCAACTCTTGGATTATTTACCAGTATATTAGGAATAGTTCTTATCATCACATCATTTTTTATAAATGGGTTGAATATTAAAAATACTATAATTTTTGATTTTAAGGCTTCAAAATTTTTTGGCTGGTCTTTTGCTATTTTCTTGCCTCTTATTCTTTATCTTTTGGGAATAAGCGATTTTATAGCGGTTATTGGTTTTTTAGGCGCAGTGATGCTTGGAATAAAGATAATTCTTTTAGTGATGATTCATCATCAAAGCCAAAAATTCGGCAAATCAAAAACTGGTTTTTCTATCAGACTTCCTCTATGGCTTAAGATAGTTCTCACGATTGTTTTATTGACTGGCATAATTATGGAAATTGTTTATATATTTTAATCTGCTTTTTCCTATTATACTCGCTTTTGGAAGGCATTTGTATGGAGGGGGTAAAATATAAAAATCGCCGAAGTAGCTCAGTTGGTAGAGCAATGCTTTCGTAAAGCAGAGGTCGCGAGTTCAATTCTCGCCTTCGGCTCATCAATCATTATTGTGTTATTAATTACTACATTGCTGAAAGATAATTGGAGTCTTTATTATCATCCTTGAAGCGACAATAAATCCTAATCCGAAACTTATTGATACAATCAAAAAAATAAAGATGCCGGAGATTATCTCCTTTTTATTTTTTTTAATAATATTTCTCATTGGCATATGTTTTAATAATACAAAAAAGTAATGATGGTAATACTTCCCCCGCCGTAGGCGGGGGAAGTATTTATGTTGTTTCAATAATATTTTTTAATGGCATATTAAGTTAAATTGTGGTTCAAAATCCTCTCCTGTCACCCCTGCGAAGGCAGGGGTCTAAAATCCATGGCAAAATAAAATTACATGATATAGATTCCTGCTTTCGCAGGAATGACAAAGAAAAAAATAAAGATGATAAAAAATATTGTGCACCCATCCCTCCCCGCCCCGAAGGGGCGGGGAGGGATTTTAATAATATTTAAAAAAAATTTTTAATGGCATAATTGAAATAAATAATCAAGCAAACTACTTCGCCAATTCCTTCGCCTTCTTTAATATCAATTTTTCTATTTCTCTTGAAATTTTTTGATTTTCCTTTAGAAATCTCCTTGCATTATCCGCTCCAACTCCCAATTTCTCTCCCTCAAATGAATAAGTATTACCCGACTTTGATATAATTTCCAACTTCGCACTAAGACCTAAAATTTCACCATCTCTTGATATGCCTTCATTATAATATAAATCAAACTCAGCAACTTTGAATGGAGCCGCCACCTTGTTTTTCACAACCTTCACCTTTGTTCGAGAACCAATTATCTCCTCGCCCTTCTTTATTTGAGCCGTCTTTCTAATATCTAATCGCACTGATGAATAAAATCTCAATGCTCTTCCTCCCGATGTTGTTTCGGGATTTCCAAACATTACTCCAATCTTCATTCTTATTTGATTGATAAAAATAATTGTCGTCTTTGTTTTTTGAGCCAATGCAGTTATTTTTCTTAATGCTTGAGACATTAATCGTGCTTGAAGTCCAACATGATGAGCGCCCATCTCCCCCTCTATTTCTGCTCTTGGGGTGAGAGCGGCCACTGAATCAACTACTATCACATCCAATGAACCTGACCTCACTAAGTTTTCCATTATTGCCATTGCCTCCTCTCCGTTGTCCGGCTGAGAAATAAATAATTCCTTTATTTCTACTCCAATTCTTTTGGCATATTCTGGGTCAAGAGCATGCTCAGCATCAATAAAGGCGGCCTTACCTCCCTTTTTTTGTGCTGATGCAATAATATGTAGAGCAAGGGTTGTTTTCCCACTTGATTCTGGTCCAAATATCTCAATTATTCTTCCTCTTGGAATACCGCCTACTCCTAATGCGAGGTCTAATGATAATGAGCCGGTTGGTATAACCTCAACATCAACTTTTGGGGCTTCGCCCAATTTCATTATTGAGCCCTCGCCATATTTTGATTGAATATTTTTAATTGCCTCATCAAGAGCAATATCTTTTTGATTTACTTCTTCTTTTGAAGAACTTTCTTTTGTTTTTGCCATATTAATTGTATTATAATTCCCCTCTTATAGAGGGGTGGCTCGCCTCATGCGAGACGGGCATTGCCCTGCCGAAGCCCCTTGCCCTGCCGTAGCTTTAGCGGAGGCGGGTTGGCGAAGGCGGGGTGTTTTCCCCGCCAAAGGCGGGATTTCCCCCTCTTCTTCATTACCCTCCCATTATAAAACAAAAAAAATCCATCTATTGACAAATAGATTTATATATGCCAAATTGATATTAGATATTTTGTTGTAAAAAATTTAAAAATAGGAGGTATTGAAAATGAGAGACGAAACATTTCTTGAAAGAATATATCCATCCGTTTATCCCTCTTTTTGGCCAATTTGGTTGGCGGTTGCCCTTTCGATTTTTTCCGCCCTTGCTCTTTCATTAGAAAACTATGTCTTGGGAATTACCTGTATTTTAATCATTGTTTTGTCTGTTGTCCTGTTTGTTTCGGCAATAGATAAATTTGTATACTCTTCGAAAAAATTAATTTTAGCCAAAAATAATGGCAATTTAGAATTAATGAAGAAGATTCTCCAGAGGAAAGAGCATGTTGCCCTTGTGCTTGATAAGGAAAGAGAATTTCAAATAGAAATCCCTTTATCGGCGAGCCAAAATGGTCTAATGGCAATTATTCGTTGCAAAACATGGCTTCAACCGAAATTAAATTGGCTTGATTTTTTAGAATTGGAAGAAATCTTTGAGGTATGGCAAAAAGGCAAAGAAAATGAATATCTGCCTCTGATTGAAAAATTCGCCATTCAACCCATTAAAGAAGCAATTGAGAAATCTGGAATGTCATCTCTGCTTGTTAAGGGTTTTATTGAACAAAGAATTAATGAAAGTGATCTCAAAGAGGGATTATCAAGGCAACTGAGCGAAATAAAACATTCCAAAAATTTCATATTTTTGCCTAAAATTGAAGAAGGGGTTTTGATTAAGTAAAAACAAGGGTGGGTTGAAAAACCTACCCTGCTGTTTTTTTATTTTCCAAAAACTGCTTAATAATAAATTCATGGATTGAGTATATAATTAATTATAGATTTAATTCTATAATTAATCTTTTCCATTATTTAAAAAAAATTGTTTAAAGATAATAATAATGATAGAATAATAGAGTCGGATAAATAATCAATTCTGTTTTTGCTAAAACTAATCGCACTAACAAAAGCAGACAAATCAATTATGGCTTTAATATATATAATTCTGATAATATTAGGCATTATTATTATTTGGCTCATCTCCATATATAATTCTCTAATTTTAA
Organism: Minisyncoccia bacterium; assembly: GCA_041559835.1. Classification (GTDB taxonomy): domain Bacteria; phylum Patescibacteriota; class Minisyncoccia; order UBA6257; family JAAZHW01; genus JBFEPE01. The sequence goes on from JBFFCO010000001.1 coordinate 23,193, forward strand.
ATAGAAATCGAGCTAAAGAAGCAATGTCTGATATTGATGTTCAACTCAAAAGAAGGTACGACTTGATACCAAACTTGGTAAATACCGTTAAGGGCTATGCCGCCCACGAAAAAGAACTTTTTGAAAAAGTAACAGAGGCGAGGTCTAATGCAGTTTCTGCAGAAGGAATTGAGAATAAGGCAGAGGCAGAAAATATCTTATCAGGAACATTGAAAACTCTTTTTGCCGTGGCAGAAAATTATCCCGACTTGAAGGCGAACGAAAACTTTTTAGAACTTCAAAGAGAATTATCTGATACGGAAAATAAGATTCAGGCGGCAAGGAGATTTTACAATAATAATGTTTTGAAGTTGAATACAAAGATTGAGATTTTTCCAATCAATATAATTGCTAATATGTTTAATTTTGAGAAGATGAGTTTCTTTGAGGCGAAAGGAGAAGAAAAAGAGAATGTCCGAGTTAGTTTTTAATTTGTTAGAAATTGATTGTCTTATCTTATAATTCCCCTCTATTAAAGGGGAATTAGATTCCTGCCTTCGCAGGAATGACAAAGACGGGGCGATTATTCTATTTCATAATTCAAAGTTATTGAAATAAAAAGCAACTGCCACCATAAAATATATTTTTATGGTGGCAGTTTTATTAAACTAAATCATATTCTCAATGCTTTTCGCCATCTCTACAATTTCACTTAAAACAGTGCTTTTAATAAGACTTCCATCCGGACAAATTAACTCAAATAGATGCAGTTCGCTAAATTTAATATTATATTTTCCATAACCAATCATATAGCCAACTCCATGAAGGCTATTGGGCTTACCTGAATAATCTTTCTTGATTTCAACAGGGATACCATTTTCAATCCCTCTTAAAATATAAAGGTCATCATCCTTTTCTTTTATAGTCATTTTATCACCTCTTTCTTAAATTTTTAATTTAGGATTTTATACCGAAAATCCGAATACATTATGGCATATATAAATATAAATGTCAATGATGGGTGATAATTGGTGGTATAGTATAATAATAAGGTGGAAAAACACCCCGTCTCAGCCACGTTGAAATTGCGAAGCAATTTCTTTCGTGGCGAGCCACCCCTCTATTAGAGGGGAATTAGCAACCCCAAAGAAAATCAAAATTTCGAATATCTAGAGAGTAAATAGAAACAAATTAAGGAATGGGGAGCGATGATCTATATATTCAAATGTTTGAGTTTTGCCGACTTTCAAATAGAGGCAAAACGAGTTTTTGAATTAATCATCGCGGAGA
>JBFFCO010000002.1:0-20608 GCA_041559835.1 Minisyncoccia bacterium
CAAATTCAAATAAATTCATTGGGGCAAATAATCAGTAGCGAGTAATTTTTATTATTGACTTTTATATTTATTATTTTATGATATCGAATTTTTTTATATATTATATTATTATGAATTTTGAAAATATGATTAAAAATCAAGTAGAAAGAGGTGAGGATAATTTAAAAAAAGATGGGGATAATCCCTCACTCGAAAATTCACCTTTTGATTCAGGTCCATTAGAAAAAGATGACGGATATTTGAAAAAAGTTGGAGAATCTTTTGAAAAAAATCAGCATCAAGAAGAATTAGAAGAAATAAAAATAAAAAAGGTTGAAGAATCTTTTGAAAAAATATTAAAACCTTATGCAAGTTATGAGGGAAGACAGGAAATCCCTTCCCAAGAAGAAATAGAAAAATATAAAGAAACTATTTTTCAAGAAAAAGAGATTATAGCAAAATCACTTCAAGAAGGAGGGGGATTGATGAAACACATTCCTTTACTTATCCAGTCTCCATTTATCAAGATGGAAGAAGGTTTTGATTATTCTCACCCTTGCTATACTGAAATATCTAATTTTGTTAAAGAAATAATAATTGAAGAGAAAGATCAAATAGCAAGTAAATTACAAGAATCTAATTGGGATAATGAATGGTTTTATCTTGATATGATAGATAACTTAATGAAATACGGAGATGAAAATGAAAAAAAAGAAATATCAAGCATCATTGATAAGGGAATAAATAAGGAAATACTTGAAGGAGAATTGCAAGGAAAAGAAATGATTGATAAAAAAGTATCTAATAAAAGGAGATTTAAGGTTCGTTTTAAATCTTTAGAATTGTTGCTTTCTTTTGGAAATAAAGAATCGCGAGAATGGTCAAATAAAACTATTAATGAAACCACAGGTGAAGAAGGCGAAAGCGAGTTTGTTCAAAAAAATTTACCTGGTTATTTATTGGCAAGCCATTTTGATGAGCCCCATAAAAAAGGCAAGGAGATGTTGCAACCGTTTTTTGATGAATATGATTTAGATATTGATAAGATATCTCAATCTTGGAGAAGACAGAACATTAAAATAGAAAATATCAGAAAAAACATAAAGATGATTGAGGAATTGGAGAAAGAAAGACCAGGGATAACAAAATATCTCTTAGAAGAATTTAATATTGCTAATCCTGCATTTCATTTTAAGGAAATGTTAATCAAACAATACGAACAAAAGGATGACTTAGAAATTCCCTATGGTATTGTTGCGGTTGCCCCATATAGGCATTTTTTTCCTTCTGGACTAGAAGAGGTGTTAAAGATCAATAAGGTAGGTGGAAAATCTGCTTTGTCCAAGCTAGAAGAAAATCAGGTCGCGACTAGAATAGTAGAATTTTCTAGTTCTTATGACCTTATTTATCATTTATTAAAGTTAAGAAATAAGTATAATCCTAATGAGGAAGAAGAGAAAAAAACAAAATTTTTTATAGAGCATTCACACGGGAGACCAGAATATTTAGATAATAATTTAAATTCTGAAGAAAGAATCTCTAAAAAAAATCTTAAAGATTTAACAGAAAAAGAGAGGGAGAAAATAAAAAATTTATTTTCTAAAAGTTGTGATTTTGCTGCTTTTTCATGTTTTGTTGGGACAGAGGGAGGATTAGCTCAATCTTGGTCCTCAATCGTAGATGGTAATGTTTTTGCCCCTGAAGAGCCAATAGGAAATATAAATATGGATGTAAGGGTGGATAAAGAAAAAAATGTAAAACTTTTAGTTCATAATTATGGCAAAGAAAAAGGCCGTATTATTAAATCAAATGTTTATTCCAAGGGGAAATTAATTTCCGAAGAGGGTTTAAAATAATCTTTCTTGATCGAGCCAAATTTAAAATACAGGTTTTTAACCTGTATTTTTTTGTAAATCATTGATTTTTAATTAGAATAATTTATGATATATAAGAAAGTTGGGGAATATATTCCTCGCTATATCATTTCACAATAAAAAATAAATAATCAAAAGAGAGTCATATTAAGGGCCGAGGTCGTCATTAAGTTATAAAAGAATATGGATAAAGAAACAGAAAAAATAATGACTCTTTTGGAGACAAATGAAACTCTATTAGAAAAATTTTATTTATTATGTAAATCTCATTTTCCAGAAAAAAAAGATTTTTTTGAGCACTTAATAAAAGATGAGAATAATCATGTTCAATGGATGAAGGTGATGAGAAAAAAAATGGAGGAAGATGAAATTTCTCTCCAAGGATCAATGTGGGCGAATTCACTTACTATATTTTTTGAAAAATCTACCAAAGCAATATTGGATCTTGTTTCGGACAAAATGGATTTAATCAAGGCTTTATTTTCAGCAGTGGAATTAGAAAAAGGGATGTTGGAAAAAGATTATTTTGATTCGATGATATCTTATTTAAAGTCAGAAGAAGCAAAAGATTTTTTAATTCGTTTTTCAAATGCAACAAAAATTCATCTTAAAGAAGTTGAAGAAGAATGGAAAAAAGAAGTATCATCTTAAAAAAAGAAGAGAATCAAATATTTAATGAGAAGCATAAAGGCATTAAGAGTGCCGGTTTTTTTGATGATTTAAGAGAATTAAAAAATGGCAAGCCAGTTGATTATATTATTGGTTGGGTTGATTTTTTAAATTGCAAAATAGATTTGTCCTTTAAGCCCCTTATTCCAAGAGCAGAAACAGAATTTTGGGTTGAGAAGGCGATAGAAGAGATATTAGAATTATCAAAAGATAATAAATTAAAAGTTTTAGATATTTTTTCTGGCTCAGGTTGTATTGGCATTTCAATATTAAAAAATTGCCCCAATACAAAAGTTGATTTTGCTGAAGTCAATCCAAAATTTATTAAACAAATAGAAAAAAATTTATCTATAAATAATATTGAATATAAGAATAGTGGTAGGGCAAATATTATTCAATCAAATATTTTTGATAATATTAAAGATGAATATGATATTATTTTGGCAAATCCACCCTATGTTTCCACTGATAGAAGGGGCAATGTTCAAAAATCAGTTTTGGAATATGAGCCGAGTGAGGCTGTTTTTGGTGGAAAAGATGGGCTATTTTTTATTAGAGATTTTTTAGCAAAAGCGAAAGATTATTTGTTGTCAAAAAGCAATATAGGGCCATTTATTTATTTAGAGTTTGATTCTTTTCAAAAAAGCAAAATAGAAAATATGCTTGTAGAATATAATTATTCAAGTTGGCAATTTTTCAAAGATCAATTCAATCGCTGGCGATTCGTCAAGATTTTTGAGTGATTGTTGTTAAGAGGATTTTTGTAGGGGGGTGGTTCGTCTAAGTTGGATCTATTTTTTTATTAAAAAAGTAGGCGATTATTTAACCGCCCACTTTTTTTAAACCCCCTTATTACCATCATCAATATCCTTTATCACATCTTACCATCCATATACCGTATGTTTGATGCTATTGAGGTTGTCACTCTTTAATTTGGAGGGATTCTCTTCAAGCACCTCAACATCATCTTCTGGGATAATTAGATTGAATCCGAGTGTCATCAAAAACTTTTTTCCAGCATCAGAATTGATGGCGTGTTTAAATTCCTTAAAATTTACATCGTTAAGGGCTTTAATGAGGCGATTCATTAAGGTTTCGCCATCATCACTTCTTAAATCAAACTTTTTCTTTTTCACAATAACCTCCTTTTTATTTATTATTTTTCTATAAATTCACCGCCTTTATTATATCACAGATAAATATAGTTGTCAAGTTTTATTTTCCTCATTTCTTTGCCCCCCCCCGCCGTAGGTGGCACATCCGCTTTTGGCGGGCGAGGGGCAGATGCCTTCAGCAAAGATTACTTATAATAAATATTGGGGAGATGGCGGATGTCTAAATATTCTAATGAGGCGAAATCAAAATTTTGCGAAATGAGATTATTTAATGCTAATAAATTTCTTTTTAAATCAAGAGAATCAATCATTATTTTCCAATTTGATTCCTCATTTCCCAAAATAAGATTAATATTTTTTGATTCTATTTCCATCTCAATAAGCCCAAATTTATTATCAGCAACATCCTTTATTTTTATAATATCATCAAAGTCTTCTCCAGAAAAAATATAGTCGCCCAACTCATACAATCTCCCCGAAAAATCATTTATAAATAGCACATTTTTTTCTAATAAGTGATTATTAGAAAAGGCAATAAATATCTGCCCCTTATTATCAAATAAGAAGCATTTTTCATAATCTTCTTTTTGGCATAATTTTCCAAATATTTCTTTTTCAATTATTTTTATTTCCAATTCTTTATTTTTCCAGCCCTTTATAATATCAAAATCACTTATTGGTAGAAATTGAGAAAAGAAATTTTTTATATTTTTCTTTTTGATAAGAAGAAGATTATTTGATAATTTTTTTTGAGATAAGTATTCGCTCCACTCATTTTCTAATAATTCTCTGTCTAAAAATTTGATATCGCCTGATAATTTTGATTCTTTTATTTTGAAAAAGTTTGAGAAAATTGTGAAATAAGATAATAGAATTATTATTACAAAAATTGATAGAAAGACTATCATTTCTATCCTTTTTTTGTCTTTATTTTTTGATTTCCTTGTCGGAGAGCGATATATTGTCATATATTTGATTATATTAGAAATTTAATATATTGCTAATTTTTTAAGGTTAGAGTTGTAAAAAATTTGGTGGGTAAATAAAGGTGGAGTATAATGAGAAAATAATTAAAAAATTTATGAAAATAAAAAGACCTGAATCAAAAAACTCAATCCTTCAAATTCTTATTGATAGAATAGGAGTCCCATCTATCCTTTTATGGAAATGGTCAGAGAGAGAGATTATAAAAAAAGTCTAGAATTAAACATTGATGGGTATATGGTAAATTTTTATTTTCTTTTTAACGAATTTATTATTCATCAAGACATATATAAAAATAGAAAATCTACTTTTATGGGAAAAGTAGTCATTTCTATTAAAAATCCTGATAAAATATTTGTAGATGGCTTAAAAAATCCGGCAGGAAAAAATTCGCAATTGGTTGCAGAAAAAATATACAATATATATATAAGAAAACATTAGACAAGGTTATTTCTTATATTCACTGGGTGACAGATTTAATGAGAATTTTAGATGGTACATCTTCTTTTGAGGATATGTTTGGGAACGAAAAATTAATTTTGTCGGAAACACATGTTCATTGGAGAGAAGGAAATGATGAATTTAAACCGTTTCAGCCAAAAATAAAGAAAACAAAAAGGAAAATTGATCCAGCCCTTAAGGGCAAAAACTTAATGACGGTTGAAAAATGGCAAAAAGTTAGAAATTTTACTAACGGCGATACATCGATATTAAATAGCGAAATCGAGGAGCTTTTACGCATAAAATCAAAGGCGGTTTGGAAAGAGAATAGAATTGCAGTAATTGAGACAGCAGCTTTGATGGAAGTAATAATTAGAAATAAAGTTCATAAAGCATTAGAAAAACAGAGCCAAAGTAAAACCAAAATTGAATGTTTTAATGAAGAGGCAGGATTTTCCACATTATTAAACCTTTTATTGCCATTGATTTTGACTAGAAATGAAGTTAAGAAATATAAGAAACATATCGATAACTTGGATAAATTAAGAAAAATACGAAATGATATCATGCACCGAAATATTAAAAATGAAAACATTAATGAAGAACATATAATCTTGGCTATAAATTCAGCAATAAAAATTATTCAAATTTTAAATAAAAAATTCATCTGATTTTCCTAATCATGATAAAATTTATACTCTTAATTCTGAGTAACAAAAAATGGGCCCAGGAAAGCCCTAGTCCCACTTAATATCTTTAATATATCAAATTTAAATAAAATGTCAAATTTTAAATTGTGGATAATTTTTTAAATTAGCAAAAAAGATAATTATGGATATAATATAGATAAAATATTGAGCCATCCATCCCTGCCCGCCTTCGGCGGGCGAGGGGATATCGGCAAATCAAATTATAAAATTATCTAGTTAATAAATCCCCTCGCCCGCAAGGGCGGGGGGGCGACAAATTATTATTAAAAATATGCTAAATATTAAATTAAAAAAGGAAATTATCTTAATAGTTGTAGCAATAATTTTGCTGGCAGTTGTTTTGGTTGGTTATTTTGTTTTTAATAATTCTGATGAAGAAGATGTTATTAATAATAATGATGTGAGAGAGAATGGGACAAACAGAGAGATATTGATTTCACAAGAAGAATTAAATGAGTTGATGGCACAAGGAAAAACTATGAGAGAGGCATTAAAAGAGCTAATCTTAAAAGATGCAGACCAAGAGACTCTTATTGAATTAGAGGATGGTTTTTACAAGGATAAAAATAGAATTTATGATACTCAAATGCGTTGCTTGCTAGAATCAGAACAATTAAAAATTGATCCTGAGACTTTTGAAGTGGGAAGATGTTTTATAAAAGATAACGATAGTGTTTATTTAAGGGCAAGATCAGGTTGCTTCGGAAATTGTCCGCTTGAAAAAATTGAGGAAGCAGATTCAGAAAGTTTTACCAGTATTTGGAATAATTTTTTCAAGGATAAAAATAATGTCTATTATGGCAAAGATATTGTGAGGGAGGCAGATCCGGAAAGTTTTGAGATTCTCGCTTCGCCCTCTGGCATCATGGGATGTTATGGAAGGGATAATGATAGAGTGTATTATTTTGGTGGCACATTTTCTAGCGAGATAATTCCTAATGCCGACCTTGAAACATTTGAGGTTGTAAAATGTGGCTTATTAGAGATAATTGCCAAAGATAAATATAGAGCATATGAGCACAGAGTTTTAGAGGAATAAAGGTCAAAAATTAAAATATCAAAAATATGCCAAATATTAAATCAAAAAAGGAAATTATCTTAATAGTTGTAGCAATAATTTTGCTGGCAGTTGTTTTGGTTGGTTATTTTGTTTTTAATAATTCTGATAAAGAAAATTATCAGAATAAATCAATTTCTGAAGCAGATAACGGCCACCTTAATAACAAACCTTCTTTAAATGGTGGGAAAGAAATAAGCAGTTCTAAAATAATCTTTTCTAATGAAAATGGGGTATTATATAAAAAGGATATTTATTCTCAAGATTCTGTAAAAATAGCTGAACTTCCTCATGGCAAAGGGCGGAAATTTGCAGACAAAAGGGGGTATTATATCTTATGGATTGATTTTGCTGGTGGATTAGCAGAAGATTATGGAATAAAAGAGGTTAGATTTTATTATAATTTAGTGAATGGCAGGTATAAGGAAATAGAATTGTTAAAAAACCCCGATAGTAGTTTTTTTAATTTTCATCTTTCCCCAAGTGGAACTTTATTAGCTTATGAAAAAGAATATAAGAATGGATCAGAAATAAAGAGGTCTTTAGTCGTTTTAGATTTATTATCAGAAAAAGAAAAAATAATTGTGGAAGATTTTTCCTCTAATTTCTATATTCATAAATGGTCTAATGACAGCAAAAGAATATTCGTAATTGATCAAAAAAGTAGAGGAGAGAATAGTCATAGTTGGTTTGTTAATGATGTAATTCTTATCGTGGATATTGAATCTGGTCAAATAGAAGATTGGGCGATTTATAGTGATGTTTGCGAAAAGGCGAGTGCTATTTCTGTAATTGATGGGAGCGATAATCTTATTTTATTCAGATGTGATTTAAGCCCTAATTTTGATATGATTTCTTATAATCTATACAATAGGGATACTGGGCTCAAGGAGGAATTAATAAAAGGGAATCCCTTTGATGAAATATCTGGTAGTCCTGATTTGTCGCCTGATGCAAGTAAATTAATTTATTATAGTATTCCTGACAAATCAAGGATTCTTTACGATAGAGAATTAAAGGAGAAAAAGTTTTTAGATTTAGGAATAAAAGTAGTTCAGCCAGTTGCCTTTAATCCTGACAGTTCCAAGTTCATTTGTCATTTTGAAAGCGATACCCCTTCTTCCCAAGGGGCTTTAGGAATTTTTATGTATGATTTTGAAAAAGAAAAATCTTTTGTGATAGAAGAATCTGGGAACTTTGTTTCTTGGATTGAGGAGGGGAATATTGATGACGAAGAAATGAGCGAGCATGAAAAATGGATTCAGTTGATGGAGCAGGGAAGGGAAGTAAGGGAGGCAGCAAAGGAAAGAATCTTAAAAAATGCAGACCAAGAGACCCTTGTTGAATTAGAATATGGTTTTTATAAGGATAAAAATAGAATATATGATGTTTTTTCTTCCTTGTCAGAGGCCGAGCAGTTAAAAATTGATCCGGAGACTTTTGAAGTCGGGGGCAGGTGTTTTATTAAGGATAAGAACTATGTTTATGTTAGGCCATTCTGCGGGCAAGATGGTTTGTTTGAAAAAATAGAAGAAGCAGATCCTGAAAGTTTTGATTGGGTTGGTCATTATTCTTTCGGCAGACCTGTTTTTAAAGATAAAAACAATGTTTATTATGGTTATGAAAAAGTAGAAGGAGCAGATCCTGAAAGTTTTGAACTATTGACCCTATCTTTTCCTTACGGGGATTTTAATTGCTATGCAAAAGATAAAAATAATGCCTTCTATTACGACGAGATAATTCCTGATGCCGACCTTGAAACATTTGAGGTTGTAAAATGTGGTTTATTAGAGAGAATCGCCAAAGATAAATATAGAACATATGAACACATGGTCTTAGAGGAATAAAGGTCAATTAATTATTATTAAAATATCAAAAATATGAAAAAAATAAAAAATGCTATCGTTTTAATTTTAGGAGTCTTAATTATTTTTTGGGCCTCTCCAAGTCATGGGGCTGATATAATTGATCAATTGCAGAAGCAGGTCGCTTTTCTTTTAGAGCAGATTCAAATTTTACAAAATCAGTTGCAAGAATTAGCTTCAAATCAACAGCAAGGTATATCAGATTCAAATTATCAGCCAAATTCTAATCAAGAAAATGCGATAATTAGTGCCTGCTTTGAAAAAAATATTGAAAGAGGGATGAGCGATTCAGAAATTATTTCTCTCCAGTCTGTTTTAAAAGAAGATGCCAGCATTTATCCTGAAGGATTGGTGACTGGATATTTCGGTCCTTTAACTCAAAAAGCATTATCTAATTTCCAAGATAAATATAGCATAAGTGAAGCAAGTAATTTTATTGGCCCCAAAACAAGAGAGAAATTGAACCAAATCTATTGCCCCGCTCAAATAACCTCTAATGATTCTCCTCTTAATCTTTCAATAAATCCCTTATCAAGCGGTCAATTGGAGCTTAATTGGACTGACGAATTTTTTTATAAATTCCATTCTTTAGGCGGGGATTATGGATTTTTAATTAAGATTGCTGATGAGGCTTGTAATTCTAATGCCAGTTTTAGGGAATTAGCAAGAGTGGATGGAAATAAGGATTCGCAGGGATACAAATATTTAGTCCCCAAATTAACAAAAACAGGGGATTATTGTTTCTATGTTGTTGGAAACGATGGGTTTAAATATTATATTAGCAATAAAGTTTCAGTAGTGTATTGGTCGCCTGATGATTCTTCAATCGGCAAAACAGATGAGGAAATTCCTACAATATCAAGTAGCGAAACACTGAAAGCACCAACAAATCTATCCTTTGAGATAGGGGATGATTATAAAATAAGTCTTTCATGGGCTAATAATAACAGCGAGGAAGGGGTTAAAAATATGATAATGCTTAACTCTGATTGTGAGAAAAATTCCAGTTTTATTAATATAGGGTCAGTTGGTCATAATATATCCTCTTTCACAACAGATTTTACATTAAGTGATGATAATTCTTATTGTTTCAAGGTTGGGGCAACTCTTGGAGATTTATCTGCCTATTCCGATCAAATTTTTATAGAAAAAAGATTGCCTGGACCAAAAGCTCCAATTATTCTTTCAATAGATAGTTCTTACTTTGATAAGACGATTATTTCTTGGGCTGATAGTTCTTATAATGAAGATGGTTTTAGAGTTGAAAGAAGGGGCAATTATGAAAGCGCATTTTTGGTTTTGGCTAATTTGAAGGCTAATGATGTTTCTTACACTGATTACAATGTAGAGCCGGGGAAGGTTTATACATACAGAGTCTCGGCTTATAATGATTTAGGAGAAAATCATTCTCACTCGCATACAATCACGACTCCTTATAAAAGAGATGATGGGGGAGATAACCAGCCGGAGCCATTAAAAGCAATTATTTCTACAAATTATACCCCTTTAAGTTCTCCAAGCAGAGAGCATGAGATAGCAAGGTTTAATATTGCCAATAACCAAATTGAGGGAAATAAATCTCTTTTTGTGTCCGATATTAAATGGGTTGTAAATGGGTTTAATTTATCTGAGGGAGTGAGCCATCAAGAAATAACTAGAAAATTTTCATTATATAAAGAAGAGGTTTCTCTTGAAAATAAAATCTCTGAATTTGTTTTAGTTTGCCCGGAAAATATTAATTGTTTTAAAGATGGGGTTATAGATTTTAGAGTTGATTCTCTTTCTAGTTATCGTTTAATTTCTCAGAAAAATATAGTTTCGCCTGTTGAGATTTTACCAGCCGAGATTAAAACATTTATCATTGTGGCTAATACCACAATCCCTCGAGTGAATAGCATGTCTGATTCATATTGGGAGGCTCAAATTAGAGATGATGATATTTTTTGTATTGATGGCGAAGGAATGAATGTTCCTGTAGAAGGGCTACCTATTTCAAATACCGCCAATTGGTAATTTATTATATAAGTCCTCCATCTTGCTTTTAGTAAGGCGAGACAGAAAAACATGCTAAATCTAAATCTAAAATCAAAAAAGGAAATTGGTATTTTGATTATTGCTATAGTGATAGTTGTGGCTTTCTTTATTGTTGGGGATCTTATTCCTCGGGGAGAAGAAAAATGGGAGGGAAATAATATTTCAATTCAAATTCCAAAAACAGATATAAAAATAATTCTCCCTGATAATCATCAGCAAGAGTCTATTGTGCATTATGAAGATCAAAAGATGGCGATATCATTTGATGAGTTTTATAATCCTAATCATTTTGATGAGTTAGAAAATTTTCCCATCATTTCCTCAATTTCTTTATCTACTGGAAAGTCAATATCTGATTATATAAATCAAACTAGCAAAAATAGCCAAGATTTAATCAAGAAAATGGATAATTTATATTTTTATTATGAGCAAAAAAGGAGGTTTGATTTAGAAGATGATTTTTTAAATTTTAAATTTAGAAAAATTGGCGATAGAAGTTATCATGTGAGCGAAAGAATATGTCAGGGGGATATTTATGGTTGCACAATGCTAATGTATACAACTTTTTTGGAAAATATAAAAATTGATATCTCAATAGGATTTTATAGAAAAGCTACTAATGAGCAGATGGATGAATTAGTCTCTCAAATAAAAATTGTTGATGAAAATCAAGAGACATTGGATATTTCAGAATCATTAAGGTCTTGGTATGAGAAGAGTGATGACGAAAAAATGAGAAGTTATATTGATGAAAATGGATATAGGAGATTATCAGAATATGCAAACAATAAAAGACTTGAATATACTTGTATATCACAAGAAGAAGGAGATTTAATGGTGAGGGCGAGGGATGAATTTAATAAAATGACCACCGAAATAACAAAATATTCAAATTTTGAAAAAGGAATCAGTCTTGATTTTGGGAAATATGGATTTGATGAAAAAAATGGAAGTATTTATTTTGGACCCAAATTTCTTTATGGCGGGGGCTGTGGGTTAAATGAGTCTAGATCATACAAACTTATGTTTACAGAATCAAGAACGAAAGAAGAGATTATTGGAAGTGTGAAGGGCAAAGAATATGATGATATTTCAGATGGGCGGAAATTATTAGAAATAAGAAAAATTAATAATTTTGATGTTGTAATTTGGAAGGAATGGGGAGGACTTCCAACCTTATCATTTTATTTTGAAATACCGGGTAAGGGGAAAAATTATTTTTTTGAGATTATTGATTCAAAATCTGAGGATGAAGATTTTGAATTTGTATTGGGGGTTATAAAGACAATAGAATTGTTGGAAAATTAAATTATGGATATAATATAGATAATCTTGAATCATGAAATGCCTCTTTCTTGTCACCCCCGCGAAGGCGGGGGTCTAAAGAACAAGGAGAACACCCCGTCTCGCCAAAGGCGAGCCACCCCTCTATTAGAGGGGAATAGATTCTTCGCCAAAGGCGGGCAATCTGCCGGAGTATTATCCGCCTCAGGCGGACAGGGGTGACAAAAAGAGAGATGCATAAGGATATAGAAAAAGGCATTTCGTAATTCAAAGTCAAAAATATGTTGGATATAAATAAAATAAGAGAAAATAAGGAAGAAATAAAGAAGTCCCTCTTGAAGAGGATGAGGGAGGAGGATTTGAATTTGGATGAGATATTGGAAATTGATGACAAAAGAAAAGAGATAATTCAATCAGTTGAATTATTAAAAGCAGAAAGAAATAAATATTCACAAACAAAGCCAGATGAAGAGATAATAAAGAAGATGAGAAATGTTTCTGATGAAATAAAAAAATTGGATGAGAAATTAAATAAGACAGAAGAAACCTTAAAAGAAAAATTATCAAAAATTCCAAATATTGTCGCCGATGATGTCGTAGCAGGAGGGGAGGAGAATAATAAAGTTATAAAAGAATTTGGAGAAAAGCCAGTCTTTGATTTTGAGCCAAAAGACCATGTTGAATTGGCAACATCTCTTGGGATGGTAGATTATAAAAGAGCGGCTAAAATGTCCGGCTCTGGATTTTGGTGTTATACAGGAATAGGAGCATCATTAGAATGGGCTCTAATTAGTTATTTTATAGATTTCCATAGAAGCAATGGATATAAATTTATAATCCCTCCATATCTTTTGACTGAGGAATCAGCATACACATCAGGACATTTGCCAAAATTTAGAGATGATTTATTTTGGACGGAGGATGGTAAATTATGTCTTAATGCCACCGCAGAAATGATGATGGGAAATTATCATAAGGATGAAATTTTAAATGAAAAAGATTTGCCAATGAAATATTTTGCTTTCGCTCCAAGCTTCAGGAAAGAGGCGGGAAGTTATCGCAAGGAAGAAAGAGGGATGATAAGAGGGCATCAGTTTCATAAGGTTGAGATGTTTATATTCTCTTCGCCTGATAATTCATGGGATATGTTCGATGAGTTGGTGAAAAATGCTGAAAAATTAGTTGAGGGATTGGGGCTTCATTATCAGTCTTCTCAATTGGCGGCAGGCGATGCTTCGACCGCCATGGCGAAGACAATAGATATAGAGGTTTGGATTCCAAGTATGAATATTTATAAGGAGGTCTCTTCTGTTTCAAATGCATTGGATTATCAGTCAAGAAGAGGGAATATTAAATATAGAAATGGCAGGAGTGGCAAGAATGAGTTTGTTCATATGTTAAATGGTTCGGGGTTGGCGACAAGTCGCTTAATTCCAGCAATTTTAGAGCAGTTTCAACAAAGTGATGGGTCAATAAGAATCCCAGATGTTCTTAAGAAATATATGGGCTCTGATTTTTAGATTTATTTTTGAAGTTTAAAGTGTTCATAGCAAGGGGGAATGTTTTACAGCATTTCTTTTTAGATGATTTACTCCTCATATCGCTTGCTACACATATTTTTAAAGATTTGTCAATATGAGGCTAAAAGATTATGATAATATATGATTATCTAATAACTGTTTTGAAGTGTAAAATAATATTCTCGCCCCTTCGCCCGCCTAAGGCGGATGTGCCACCTACGGCGGGGCGACGAGATAACTTATTTTGCAATTTAAAATAATAGCAATTTTTGAATTAAATAAACAAAAAAAATATGCCAAAAGTAAAAAGTCCAACATTGGAAAGCTTTGCCAAAATTAAAGTAGTTGGAATTGGAGGAGCGGGAGGCAATATCTTAGCTCGGATGAATCGCAATCAAATGCGAGGGGTTGAATTAATTGCACTGAATACAGATGTTCAAGATCTTCATAAGACAGGAGTGAGAAATAAAATTCATATTGGCAAAAACATATCAAAAGGATTGGGTGCCGGAATGGACCCGGAAATTGGTCGTCAGGCAGCCGAAGAATCAAGGGCTCAAATAGAAGAGTCCCTCAAAGGTGCAGATATGATATTCTTAGCAGCGGGAATGGGTGGCGGCACAGGAACAGGGGCAATTTCAGTTGTTGCTGAAATTGCTAGAAATTTGGGTATTCTTACCGTTTCTGTTGTTACAAAACCATTTTTATTTGAGGGAAGTAGAAGAATGGAAATCGCCGAAGAGGGACTTGCCAAACTTCAGGGGCAAGTTGATTCATATATCATAATTCCAAATGATAGGATTTTTAATATTATTGAAAAAGATACAACTCTTCAAGCCGCATTTTTGGCAATTGATGAGATATTAACCCAGTCCGTAAGGGGGTTGGCGGATTTGATAAATAAGCCGGGAATTATTAACACCGATTTTGCTGATATTAAAGCAGTATTAAAAGATGCTGGAATGGCAATCATCGGAATTGGGGTTTCTGAGGGCGAAAATAGAGCAGTGGATGCCCTTCAAAAAGCGGTTAATTCTCCGCTGTTTGAAATATCCCCACAAGGAGCGAGGGGGATATTGCTGTCTTTTAGCGGAAAGGATGGTGATTTGAAAATGGTTGAGATAAATGAAGCGGCCAAGATGATTGGGGAGATGGTTGATCCTCATGCTAAGATTATACCCGGTATTTCTGAGGATTCTAAGATAAAGAAGGGGGAGATAAGGGTTTTGATTGTAGCGGCAGGATTTTCTGGATATAAGTCAGTTGAGAAACAGCAAACATTTTTGGGCGATTCAAATGGTGATAATAATGGGGGGCATCCTTCTATTTCGATTTCGGATGATGGTAATAATAATAAGGATGATAGTTTAGATATCCCCGCCTTTCTTAGAAAAAAGAAGTAGGAGATCTTTGATTTATAATGATAATTATTAATAGAGGCGGATGCGCCACTTTTGGCGGACAGGGGTGACAGAAGAAAGGTTATAGAAAAGTGCTTCGGTGGGCGAAACCCACCTTCGTCAAGACTTCGGCGAGGCGAAGTAAAAAATATATGAGTGAAAAAGAAATTACAATATTAGCTCAGACAAATTTTCGAAATCAAAGAAAAAAATTCGGCATCAAATTAGATGATAGGCGGAGGCATATTTATATTATTGGAAAAACAGGTGTCGGAAAAACAGTCTTTATGGAAAATATGATAATAAGCGATATTAAAGCCGGTCATGGCCTCACCTTTATGGACCCCCATGGAGACACTGCTGAAAAATTATTAAACTTTATCCCTCCTGAAAGAATTGATGATGTCGTCTATTTTGACCCATCAGATATGAAATTTCCAATAGCATTCAATCCATTAGAAACAGAGTCAGAGGAGCATCGACATTTGATGGCGAGTGGAATCTTAGGAATTTTCAAAAAAATATGGCCTGATGTTTGGAGTGCTCGAATGGAATATATTTTAAATAATTCACTGATGGCTTTAATTGAAACACCAGGGGCGACATTATTGGAAATAATGCGACTTCTCACCGACGAGCCATTTAGAAAAAGAATAGTTGATAATTTGAAAGACCCAGTTGTGAAAGGATTTTGGACAGGAGAATTTACAAGATACAATGAGCGATATCAAACTGAGGCCATTGCTCCGATTCAAAACAAAGTCGGTCAGTTCTTAACAAATCCAGTTATTAGAAATATTATTGGACAAAAAAAATCATCATTTGATTTTAGAAAAATAATGGATGAAGGCAAGATATTGATTGCTAATATTTCAAGGGGAAAAATAGGGGAGTCAAATTCTGCCTTACTGGGAGCAATGTTGGTTAGCAAGATAGAGCAAGCCGCTATGAGCAGGGCAGATATTCCGGAAGAAGAAAGAAGAGATTTCAGTGTTTATGCAGATGAGTTTCAAACATTCGCCACAGAATCATTTGCGGCTATTTTATCAGAGGCAAGGAAATTCCACCTTTCGCTTGTTATAGGACATCAATATATTGCTCAACTTCCCGAGGAAGTGAGGAATGCTATTTTCGGAAACATAGGCACACTTGCTGTTTTTAGGGTGGGAGCAGGAGATGCTGAATGGTTGGAGAAAGAATTTGAGCCAGAATTTACGGCGAATGATTTAGTTAATTTATCAAAATATAATATTTATATAAAGTTGATGATAGATGGAATTACATCAAAGGCATTTTCGGCCGAGACATTGCCTCCTGCCCCGATGTCTGAGGGTTATGGATTAGCGGAGACGATATTGAAAAATAATCATGAGAGATTTTCTACTCCTCGCGAAGAGGTTCAAAAAATGATTAGCGAGGAATGGGCGGAGAAAGAGGAGGCCGAAGAGGCAGCTAGG
Organism: Minisyncoccia bacterium; assembly: GCA_041559835.1. Lineage (GTDB taxonomy): Bacteria > Patescibacteriota > Minisyncoccia > UBA6257 > JAAZHW01 > JBFEPE01. Next base: position 16,390 of record JBFFCO010000002.1, read on the forward strand.
CAATTAAAGATGAAAAAGAAGCAGGAAAAAGCAAAGTTTAAGGATAATTGTTGGGCTTGCGGAGAAGAGGTTGGTCTTAGTTTTCAGCCAGATGGAAAGAGGGCCATCTATTGTAGAACTTGCTTGGATAAGATAAAGGAAGGAAAGATGAAACAAGTTTCAAGACCAATAAAGCCAACAAAAGAAGTGTCCAAAAAAGAATCTGTCCAGAAAAAAATGGAGGAACTTTTGATGAAGCCCGTTGGATTGAAAAAGGGTGGCATAAAGAAAGAAGGTCCGGAGCCACCGAAGAGAAAGGGTGTGGATTTGTCAGAACTTAGAGATTCATTGAGAGAGTCATTGGGTAAAATCGGCAAGCCAAAGACAGAAGAAAAAGAAGGTGATGATAATATTGATAAAAAGGGCGAGAGTGGAGGTGCTCGAAGCATCAAACTTTTTGAGTGATTTATTTTATTTATTAAAATAATAACATGAGGGATGAGATAAGAGGTGTTTCTTTGTTTGCCAATGTCGGCATTGCGGAAACATATTTAAAAAATCATAATATTAAAATAGTTGTCGCGAATGAGTTAATTAAGAAGAGGGCAGATTTTTATAAAGAATTATATCCAGAGACCAATATGATAGTTGGTGATATTAATGATGAGAAAATTTATAAATCAATTTTAGAAGATTCTATAAAGAAAAAATGTAATTTTTTGTTAGCAACCCCTCCTTGCCAAGGAATGAGTGTCGCTGGTAAAATGAAAAAGGATGACCCAAGAAATAATTTGATAATAAGAGTTATTGAATTCATTAAAGAATTGCAGCCTAAAAATATAATAATTGAAAATGTTCCCGGAATTTTAAGGACCAATATAGAATATAACAGCAATGAGGAAAAAATAGTCAATTTTATAGAAAGAGAATTAAATGATTATTTTGTAAACTATTCAATAATTGATGTTGCTGATTATGAGACACCCCAAACAAGAAAAAGGGCGATATTTCTTATTTCAAAAGATAGATTTTGGGATTTTCCAAAAAAAAGTAGCAAAATGACGACCGTTAGAGATGCGATAGGACACCTTCCAAGCTTGGAAAGTGGCGAAAAGTCAGATATTCCTTATCATTTTGCCAAAAAACACAATGAAAGGCATATATTATGGTTAAAGAATACTCCAACAGGGAAAACAGCAATAAATAATGAAAATTTTTTTCCGGTCAAGGATAATGGTGAGAGAATAAGGGGTTATCAAACAACATATAAAAGAATAGATTGGGACAAGCCTGCACCAACTATAACAATGGCAAATGGATCGGTTTCCTCTCAAAATAATGTTCATCCTGGAAGATTGAAAGAGGATGGTTGTTATTCTGATGCAAGAGTTCTCACATTAAAGGAAATTTTTATACTCACCGGCTTGCCTGACAATTGGACTTATCCAAAATGGGCTAGCGAAAATTTGGTAAGACAAGTCATAGGAGAAGGGATACCTCCTAAGTTATTAGACAACCTATTAAAAGAAATCCCAGCATAGACAAAATATGAAAAGACTAGATGAAATGGAGTTTGCAGAAATAGCAAATATCTATAAAAAAATAATAAGTGAGATAATAAATGAGGAAGAATTTGAAAAGGAGAAGAGGGAATATGAAAAAAAATATATTAATTTTTTTGAGCATATTAATGCTGGAATGAAGATAAAGGGTGGAACATTGGGCAGGGGAGAGATTAAATATGCTAGAAATATTATATATGGTTGGTTTTTAGAAAGTTTAATATCAAAAGCAATATCAAAAAACCCAAAAGTCAAAAGAATAAAGTTTTTTGGAGACGATAAGTCTCATGGTTTTTTTGTCAATCAAGATTCTAAAATAGAAATTAAGGGGCCAAAGACAACGGAGCCAGATTTTTTAATAGAATTTCATAATGGAGACAATATGTTTATGGAATTAAAATCGGCAGCTAAAGAAATTTTTACGATAAAGAAGGGGAATATAGAGCAATTGTCAAAAGCGGCTGGTTTTAATAAAATTCCGACATCAATTATTATGATAGATTTAGTAAATAAAACATTTGAAATTAAAAATCTAGAATATTTTTTTAATGCAAGGCCTTTTGTTAATCAAAGATTTGAGGGTCAATTATGCTTTGATTTTCCAAGACCAGAAAATCCCATAAATAAATTATGCGATATTGATATTTCTTCTTATATAAATAATAATATTTTTAATCTTGATATTGTAAAAAAATATATCTTGTTATCCATTGCTGAAAATAATAATTTAAGAAATTACATAAGAATATTAAAAAATAAAATGAAATTAGAAAAATTGATTGAGGAGTTTGATTTTAGCAAAGAGGACTTCGAAATAAAAATAAGGGATATAAGGAATAAATATCCGGAAGTTAATAAGTCGTGGAATGATTTAGAGAATGAAATAAATAAAGAAATAAATAAAAAGTAAAATATGTCTATAAGTGAATTAAAACAGGGGGTCTTTATTGTTTTTGAGGGAGTGCCTTATCAGGTGCTGTCAGCAGCACATTCTCACATTGGAAGAGGGGGATCTTCTGTTCAAGTAAAAATGAAAAATTTAAAGAATGGCTCGGTTGTGGGGCGAAGTTTTAAGCCTTCTGACAGCATAGATGAGGCAGAAATTGAGAGAGAAAAAATTGAATATCTTTATAGTCATAGAGGAGAATTTTGGTTTTCAAAATTGGGAGATAGGTCAAAAAGATTTTCATTGCCCGAAGAGGTTATTGAGGAGCAAAAGCCATATTTAAAATCAAATATAGAATTAGAGGCAATAAAGTTTGAGGATGAGATAATGAGTGTTTCGTTGCCAATTAAGATGGAATTGAAGGTGGTTGAGTCGCCTCCTAATATAAGAGGGAATACATCGCAGGGCGGAACAAAGATTGCTACCCTTGAGACGGGTGCTAAAGTCTCGGTCCCCCTTTTTATTGAGGTTGGAGATATTGTGAGAATAAATACTCAATCAGGCGAATATGTTGAGAGAGTGAGATGATTTTTTTATGAAATAAAGATTTAAAAAATATGGATAATAAAGAAAATATATTGATTGATGCCTCTAATATCAATAATAAGCCCACTGGGGCTGGCAGATATTCCTTTCTTATTTTAAAAAACTTATTAAAAAATGAGGGAAAAAAAAATTATTGGGTGTTAGTTCAAAAAAAATTAAGAAAAGATCATCCAGTCTTTGAATTAAAGGCAAAGTTCATTTTTGTTAATCTCCCAGTTATTGGTCCAAAAAGAGATATTTTATTATCCATATTTTTTAGAAAAAATAGGAAAAAGTTTGACATTTTTTATTGCCTTTTCCCTTATTTACCTCTTTTTATAAATCACTTAAAGTCAGTTATCACAATTCATGATTTGTGTTTTTTGAAATATCCTAAATTCTTAGGTGGTTTTTTAAAATCACAATATTTCAAAATGATAATAAGAAATTCTGTAAAGAGATCACATTTAATAATAACAACTTCTAATAGCACAAAAAAAGATATTGAAGGGTATTTTGGAAAAATAGGGAAAAAAATAGAAGTGGTTTATGGGGATTCAACCATGGAAGTTGATTATGATTCAAGTACCTCTTCCACCTTCATAAAAGAAAAAAGCCCTTATTTTTTGTGTGTTTCTGAGAGGAGAGTTCATAAAAATATTAATGGCTTGATTAAATCTTTTGATTTATTTATCAAAAAAGGGGGAGGGGGGTATCTTTTTTTAGTAGGCAGGGATTATAGGGGAAATACTGGCTTGTTAAAAAGTTTAGTGAGTGAAATTGGATTAGATAAAAGGGTTGTTTTTTTTGATAATGCCAGCGACAAAGATTTGACTCTTTTGTATAGGAATGCCTTTTGTTTTATTTTGCCATCATTCTGTGAGGGATTTGGATTGCCTTTGGTGGAGGCGATGAAATTCAATATTCCGGTAATTACTTCAAATATCTCTTCAATGCCGGAAATAGTTGACGAGGCGGGTCTTTTAGTAGATCCAAATAATATAGAGGATATTGCTAATAAAATGCTGTCAGTTTTTAAGTCGGAAAATTTAAGGGATTTTTTAATAGAAAAAGGCAAGAAGAGATCCAGTGTTTTTTCGTGGGTAAGATCAGCGGATAAAATAAGAGATATAATAAATAAAATTTTATAGTTTGTATTTTAGGAAAATTAAATTTGACAAAAGATGAATTATGAGTATAATGTATA
>JBFFCO010000003.1:0-14937 GCA_041559835.1 Minisyncoccia bacterium
AAAAGTCCAAGGACAATGTATGTTTGATAAAGACCATTATTTTTGCTATTATTCTTTATATTAAATTAAACTGATATGGCTAATAAAAAAGATAAGTATAAAAATTATTCAAAGGAAGAATTAATTGACGAATTAGAAACTTTGAAAAAAAAGAAATATGGCCTTATTTGGGACAAAAAGAAATCGCAGGAAATACTCGATGCTTTTGTAAATTGGGAAAATATGCCGGAAAATTTTACACTAAAGCAATTTCCGGTTTTAAAAGAAGTTGAAAACAAAGAAATTGAAACGGATAAAAATAGTCAGGCTAATCTTTTGATTGAGGGCGATAATTATCATTCGTTGGCTGTTTTGAATTTTACTCATAAAAATAAAATTGATGTTATTTATATTGATCCACCATATAATACAGGTAAAAAAGATTTTATTTTTAATGACAAATATGTAGATAAAGAAGATCCTTGGAAGCATTCAAAGTGGCTTTCATTTATGGAAAAAAGATTAAGATTGGCTAAGAATTTGCTAAACTCAAAAGGATTAATTTTTATCTCTATTGATGATACTGAGGTTGCACAATTAAAACTTTTGTGCGATGAGATTTTTACAGAAGACAAATTGATGGGGATAATACATTGGAGAAAAAACAGAAAACCACATAATGCGGCCGGAACAATTTCAAAGTCAGCAGAATTTATTCTTGTATATGCAAATAAAAAAAAAATTAAATTAGTGCAAGAATATACCATTAAAGATTCCGATGAAAATGGAAATTTCTCAGAGGGGCCAATTTTTAAAGCCGACAAAAAGGAGCGAGTTTATGAATTTCCAGCAGGAATATTGTGTCAAACCAAAGAAATTAACAAGGGAATAAACAAATCAGCTCGAAATCCAAAATTATACATAGAATATTTAGATATACCTGTTATTAGAGATGGTATTTTGCAAGATAATGTTAGAATTAAAGGGCGATATTGTGTCACTAATGAAAGGGGAATGTTGAATAGCGAGATTAAAAAAGGAAATATTTTTATAAATAAAAATGGTGTTCCTAAATTAAGGACTTATAGAAAAAATTTATTAGGAAAAGTCGCCAATAATTTATGGCTTGATAAGGGATTCAATGAAGATGCTAGCGAAGAAATAAAAAAAATTTTTGGTGTTGATTTAGCATCAGAAATATTTAATTATCCCAAACCAGTTAAGCTTATTAAAGAAATTGCACAATCGATAAATAATAAAAATGCTATAATATTAGATTTTTTTGCTGGGTCTGGGACAACAGGCCATGCCACATTAGAATTAAATAAAGAAGATGGGGGCAAAAGAAAGTTTGTTTTGTGCACGAATAATGAAAATAATATTTGCACAGATGTTTGCTACCCACGAATTAAAAAAGTAATAAATGGATATAAAAATTCAAAGGGTGAAAAAGTCGCTGGCATTGGCGGGAATCTGAAGTATTTTAAAACGGATTTTGTCGGCTCGGATTCGACTGATAAAAACAGGCGGGATTTAGTGAATAAGTCTGCTGAAATGATTTGCATTAAAGAGGATATTTTTGATTTATTCATTGACGGCGGACTGGATTATAAAATTTTCAAAAAAGACAAAAAGTTCTTGGGTATTGTCTTTGATCTTGATATAATAGATGATTTTAAAAAAGAAGCGGAAAAATACAGGGGCAATTTTGTTGTTTATTGTTTTTCATATACTGAGGCAACTCCGGAAAAAGAATTTAAAGGATTAAAAAATAGATATGTTTTAAAGCCTATTCCGGCGGTTATTTTACGGATTTATTCCGAAATTTTTAAAAAATAATAATATGTTAGAAAATTTAGAATTAAAATTATATCAAGAAGAAAAAGTTGAGGAGTTGAAAAATAAAGTCAATGAACTTTTAGAATTGGACGGAAATAAGCTCTGTATTTTTGAAGCTCCGACCGGTTCGGGTAAAACTATTATGGTTGGAGAATTTCTGAGAAGATTTGTAGATCCTTTAGATAGAGAAGACAACAAGCAATTTTCTTTTATTTGGATTTCAGTTCGTGATTTACACAACCAAAGCAAAAAATCATTGGAAAATAATTTTGAAAACTCTTTTCGTTATTCCCATTTTGAAGATTTGCAAAATAATATTATCGCCAAAAATGAAATTTTGTTTTTGAATTGGGAAAAAATCTACAACAAAGACCGAGTTTATATTCGCGACAATGAAAGAGGCAAAAATCTTTCAAATATAGTAGAAAATACAAAACAAACTGGCAGAGAAATAATTTTGATAATTGATGAAAGTCATCACACAAATTTAGGGCCAAATGCAACAAAAATTCGCGCTGATATTTCTGCCAAAATAACACTAGAGGTCTCAGCTACCCCTGTTTATAGAGATCCTGACGAACATATTAAAGTTCATTTTGAAAAGGTTGTTGATGAGGGAATGATAAAAAAAGAAGTGGCTATTAATCCCGAATTTGAAAAATTTAAAGTGAATGGAAAAAGTAGTCGCGAAATGGTTTTGGAGGCGGCAATAGATAAAAGAAAAGAATTATTAGAGGCATACAAATCTGAGAGCAGTGATATAAATCCGCTCGTGCTTATCCAGTTGCCGAATATTCAAAAAGGGATAAATGACTTAGACAAAGATGTTTTAGCAGATGTTGAAAAAATACTCAAAAGAAAATTTGATATAACCAAAGAAAATGATCGATTAGCAATTTGGCTAACAAATAATAAAACACCAAATTTAATAAATATTAGGAAAGAGACGAATGAGGTTGAAGTTTTGATTTTTAAACAAGCTATTGCGCTCGGATGGGATTGTCCTCGTGCTCAAATTTTAGTAATTTTTAGAGAGACATCTAGTAAAGTATTTTTGTTACAAACGGTTGGAAGAATAATGAGGATGCCTGAATTTCATCACTATAAAAATTATCCGGTTTTGAATAAGGCTTATGTGTTTACAAATATAGGGGTTAATGAAATAAAACTTGGCGATGAAATCGCCAAAGAATATTTTACATTTCAAGAGGCAATGAGAAACGATAAAATCTATGAAAATTTAGATCTACCATCAATTCACTTCAAAAGACAAAGAGAGAAAACTAGACTATCAGGCGAATTTTCAAAAATATTCATGGATATTGCCGAAAAAGTTAATTTGAAAAAAAACATAAATATAAAGAAAAATAAGATTGATAGAGAAATAATTGTTGATGGAAAAATAATAAATATTGATAAGGCTAGGGCAATCGAGCATTCTTTAATGAATTATCATTCTCCTGATGTTGAAATTCAGGCCTATTATGACTTGTTTTGCAAGGCAAATACTGGAGAGTTTGCAACCTTTGATTCAATGGGTCGTATTAAAACTGCTCTCAATAAATTTTTTACAAGAATTATGGGATTTGAAAATGATGATCCTGCATTTTTTAGAATTATTTTAAATTCAGATAATGTTAAAAAAATAAATAAGATTTTGGCAATGGCTCGTGAGGAATATAAAAGAATTGTTGTTTCAAAAGATGAAGAAAGAGAAATTGAAAATATTGTTTGGAATATTCCCAAAATAATTAGTTATAATAGCAAGTATAAGGCGAGAAATTATAAAAAATCTGTTATGCTCCCACACTATTCAAGGACAACCAACGAGCAAATGATTTTCAGTGAATATGAAGAAGATAGCAAAGTGGAGGCCGACTTTATTAAATATCTTGATAATGCTAAAAAAGTTGAGTGGTGGTTTAAGAATGGAAAAGGTGAGGTTAATTATTTTGCCGTTCCTTATATTGATAAATATGGCAAGAAGTCGGCATTTTATGTTGATTTTATTGTGCAATTGAAGAATGGCGATGTTTGGATTTTGGATACTAAGAAAGGGCAAACAGCTGAGAATGCAAAGGAAAAATCTGAGGGATTGGTAAAATATATCAAAGAACAGAAAAAGAAGGGCAAAAAACTTTTTGGAGGAATTGTCATCCCGATTGACGGTCAGTGGCGATATAATAACAACGAAAAATATGAATACAATCCGAAGGATTTAAAAGGTTGGGGTTTTTTAGATTTTAATTAAATAAAAAGTAAATAAAACTTTGACAGATATTTAATTTATTATATACTAAAAATATATGGAAATTAGAAATAGCGGGCAAAAATATAAAATTATATATGGTGGATGGAGCCAAAGAACTTCCCTTCACTTGAAAGAAATATACGAATTTTTTAAATTGGGTGAGACGGAATTAAATTTGAATAGAGATGACTTAAAGAAATATTGGCGGGCATTGAAAATAAAAGAAGTAAAAAAAGGAAGTGATTATTTTGACTTCGTTGAGGCGAAGACAACGGAAAATATAAATATAAAATATTTTGAAGACGGACTTTACTTATTGGAAATAGAATCAGGCAACCCAATTTCTGCCAAAAAGATATTGATGGATTATTATAATGACCGACTCAATCTCGCCATCTCATTTATATTCTCATTAGGTGCTCCAACAACAAATAAATTAACAGAATCAAGAATTCATCCATCTGTTTTTTTGACGACCTCGCAATCTCCGGAAAACATATCAATCCCCGAAGAAATAGGGCAACCAATAGAAAAGACAGGCGATTCAAATTTATTAAATTATAGTACCAATTTTGGTCATCTCATCGTGATGAAAGAGGGCGGCGACAATGAGAAGGTGGCAAATGATTTGGCAGAAATTCAAGTATTTTTATCAGAGTTTCAATATCAACTCAGAGCATATCTAAATCTCCATCGTAAAATTTGGGAGGATATTTCTGAAATTAAGAGCAAGAAGAAGATTCGCGGAACAGAGGTGGATGATATAAGAAATCAACTTGATAATTATCAAAGAATTGTTAATGTTATAAATAATAGAATTGATCAAATGGATATATTTATTACCAGCCGAAAGAATATGGCTGAATATCTAAATCTGACCGAGAAGGTAAAAAATTATTTTGGATTTAAATTTGATGGGACGCTTGATACATTGAAATATCTTCAAAAAATATGGAAAATGACTGATAATTATTTACAAACGGCAATTGATAATGTTGTGGAAATCAAGAATCAAAGTGCTACCCGAGGAATTGAATCATTGCAATTAATAACTAGCATCGGGGTTATCTCTGGAATTATTGGATATCTCACACAAGAAGAAGTTCCTCAATTTACCACGAGAAGTATTTTGTATTTTGTGCTGATAGTTGCCATTACATGGTTAATAAACATACTTATCAATAAGTTCTATCGTTCGCGGAAATATAGTTTATCAAAAAACCGCAAAATAAATATTTGATAAATTGCCCCTGCCATTCTTTCTCTGTCACCCCCGCGAAGGCGGGGGTCTAAAAAGAAACGAAAACGGAGATGCCCCGCCGAAGGCGGGCAGGCCGCCGGAGTATTATCCGCCTCAGGCGGACGGGCATGACAAAGAAAAAGCAAATTAAACAATTATCTAATAAAAAATATTAATTATAAATAAACAAAAATGGGTATTGAAAATAGAAAATTTGAAAAGAGGGAGCCAAGAGGAATAGAAGCAATTTCTAAGTTTTTTTCTCAAAAAGCAAGAGAATTAATGTCAGAAAGTGAGGGTGGTTTGAAAATAAAAGAAAATAATTTAAGAATTGATATGTCAGGTCATTCCAATATTTATAATAGTAAAAAAATAGAGAAAGATAGGGAATATGTTAAGAATATGAAAGATAAATTTAATTTTGATTTAAGGCAAAAACCTATTGAAGAACAAGAAATACAAATCAGAGGGCAAGAGAAAAATATAAAGTTAGAGGCGATAAAAACAGCATTATTCAATAAATATTTAGGGGGGCAATTTATTGTCGTGAGGACAAGCGAGAGAGACGACTATCACAAAGGTGTAGATAATTTAATAATAGAAAGAAAAACGGGGAATATTGTCTCTGCCTTTGATGAGGCGAGAGGAAAATCAATGGAGGGCAAGAGAGATAAAATCAGAAGAAAAAATGTTTCAGAGGGGGGGGCGACAATAGAGTATGGCATAAAAATAGACGAGGATTCAAAAAAAATAGTTCCTTCTAGTAAGATACATTCTCTCCCTATTTTCCACCTATCTTTAAGCGACCAAGATATTGAGGATGGAATAAATAATTTTTCAATAAATTCAGAAAGTGATCTTGAGAAAAGACTGATGAGAGAATTTTTAAATGAGATTGATATACAAATAAAAGATTTAGAAGAAGAAAGATTAAAAGAGGGTATTAAAGAGAGGGTTGATGACTTTAAGGATTCAATGTTAGAAATACCTAAAGAAATTTGGGAAAGTAGTTTTAAGAAATAAAATATTAAAAAATATGAGGAGAGATGAATATTATAATTATAAAAGATTTCCTGAAAATGATATTGAGGGCAGTAAAGAAAAAGAGAAGAGTAGGGGGGAAAAATTATTGGATGAGCAATTAAAACAAACCCAAGAGTTGATAAAATCAAAGGGGATTAGTTTTGTTAATGAAGATTGTCGATTGGATTTGGAGGAATATAAGAAAAATAATGTTTATAAGAGATGGAAAATACAAAATGATGAAAGAAGAATTGAAGGATATAAAAGGAAATACGAAGAAGAAAAGAGAGGAATGAGCGGGAGGGAATTAAAGCTTAAAGAAGATGGGGAAAGATTTGAAAAATTAAAGACAATAATATTTAATAAATTTTTGGGAGATGATTTTGTCACGGTAAGAACATCAATGATAGATGATGTAGACAAAGGAATAGATAATATAATTATCAATAAGAAAGAGGGTAAAATAGTCGGGGCACTCGATGAGACCTGCTCATATGGCGAACCAACAGAAAAGAAATCCGACATAAATGAAAAAATGGTCCATTATGGCGGTAGTCAATTGAGATACGGACTAGAATGTCAAGAATTAGGTAAATATGATAAGGGTAAAATAATTGCCTCACGAGAAGGAGATAATTTGCCCCTTTTCTATTTACAGATAGACCATGATTTATTAGATAAGGCGCTCGATGGATTAAATAGCGGTGATATAAACGAAAAGACAGAGGCAGAAAAAGAAGTTTTTGAAAGATTGTTGGCCGGCATGTATAGGCAATCAGATAAATGGATAAAAACCTCATCAATAGACAAGAGGTTAAAGGGTGGGTTTAGTTTTATCCATAAAACCATTAAAAAAATGGTAAATGACCCAATGGCTCTTTTGAGAAAGTATCCAGAAAATCCTGATAAGCAATAATAAACAATGATAAATATCTCTCATCTCTTTTAGAAAAAGATAATTAGAAAAACGATAATTGGGCAGACAAACCCCCGCACCTTGCAGAAGCAAGGTGCGGGGGTTTAATTTCTACCCACATTCTCGGCACTCTTGAGCTATTTCAAAATTTGACAAATTTTTTAAAAAATGTTAGCATTTGTGTTGGAGGTAAAAAATGGGTGAAAAACTAAAAATATTAATAGTGGATGATGAACAGGATTTTCGAGATTATTTTGAATATTTTCTTGGGAGGGAATTAGGTCATGATGTTATCATGGCAAATAATGGCAAAGATGGATTATGGGTGGTGACAAATGCACTGGAAGAATGGTCCCGATTCGATGTAATTATTTCTGATTATAAAATGCCAACAATGAATGGGTTGGAGATGGCAGATAAAATCAGAAAATTTGACAATGACATCCCCATAATAGTGATTTCAGCGGTATTAGAAGAGCCCGAAGAGATTAAAGAGGCACTGAAGAATGGCACGATAAATTGTTTTCTAAGAAAGCCCTTTGAAGAAGATGAAATACTCAAAATAATAGAAGAACTAACGGAAACAAAAAAATAATTCTCTAAAAATTCGCCCTCTCGTTGGACCAATATAATTGGGACGACGAGAGGGCTTTTTTTATATATTTTGAATTACAAAATACCCTTCTCTATAACCTTATGCACTTCTCTTTCTGTCACCCCCGCGAAGGCGGGGGTCTAAAGAGATGGCAAGTACGAGTGGCAATAGCGAGGCAGAGATGCCCCGCCGAAGGCGGGCAGGCTGCCGGAGTATTATCCGCCTCTGGCGGACAGGCATGACAAGAGATGAGCGGGAATGACAGGAGGGGGGGTAATTTTTCTATTTCGTAATTTAAGGTTATTTATTGTTCATCTAAAAATTTATGACAAGCCAACTAATTTTCTTACATCCCTCATTGTCTCTTGAGCAATGGCTCTTGCTTTCTCCGCCCCCTCATCATATATTCTCATAACTGCCTGCTTGTCTCTCATCAATTCATTTCTCTTTTCTCTCATTGGAGCAAAATAATTTATAATTGATTCCGCTAAAATATTTTTTATCTCGCCATATTTTAATTTTTCTAAATCAATATTGCCATTGCTATCAATAAGTTTTTTGAACTCGTCTTGATTAAATTCGGCTAATAAATTTAATAAATTAATTACACCCGCAAGCATTATTCTTGATTCTCCCTTTATTTCTTCCGGTAGCGATTCCCCACCAATTAATCTCTCCAATAAGCCCTCGTGATTTTTTTTAATTTCTTTAATTACCTTATTATCCGCCGAGACGGCTGACCTTATTTTTTTCCTAATATCATCTGGCTCATCAAAAATTCCAATATATGAATTTGGGTCTGATTTTGACATTTTTTTCAATGGATTATTTAAACTCATCAACTTTGGAACTCTTGAGATTCTTTGTTTCGGCTCTTTAAAAAATTCTCCATATCGGCGATTAAATCTTCGGGCAGTTTCCCTCGCTAATTCTAAATGCTGAAGTTGGTCTTCGCCTACTGGCACCATCTCTGCTTGATATAGCAATATATCGGCCGCTTGTAGAATTGGGTATGTAAATAGTCCGGCATTAGCCATCACATCTTGCCTTTTGCTTTTATCTTTAAATTGAGTCATTCTTTCTAATTCTCCCATTGGGGTGAGGCAATTAAATATCCATGCCAATTCTAATACTTCGGGAATGTGAGATTGAATTGCTAATATTGATTTTTCTGGGTCTAATCCTACTGCTAATAAATCAACGGCTAATTGCTCTATTTGATTTCTTTTTTCTTTTGCAGAAACGGGGTTGGCTGTGAGGGAGTGATAATCAACAATGAAAAAAAGGCGAGAGAAATTGTCATCCTCTTGTAATATTTTACATTGTTTAATCATCCCCAAGTAATTTCCTAAATGGATATCACCTGTTGGCTGTATTCCACTAAATACCCTCATTTTTTTATTCTATCAGATATGATGATTATTTCAATATAAAGCATATATAATCAAAAAAATCAAGTCATTGATTTTTTTATGAGTTATAATAATAGCGGATGATGATTTCATCATTCATGGGTCCAGTGGTCACGGTGGCCGACGACATTTATCAACGTCGTTTTCGGGTTCGACTCCCGCTGGATCCACCATTTATTAATTATAATATTCATGAAAGAATAGCGATATATTAAAAAATCATTTTTTTGCAACTCACAGGATATCCACAGAAATTTGATTTTTTTAAAAATATTTGCTAAAATTACTTTGACGTTGATAATTGTCGGTCGCAAGAATCCGATTTGGTGCTTTTCTTTGAGGCTTTTAAAGGAGCTTTGAAGTTTCAAGGCTTTCTCGACCTTTAACTTGAATCTTTGAAATTCTGAGTTTTCTACTCGGAAAAGGGCATCAACCAAAAAACCACTTCGGTGGTTTTTTGGTATTTCATAATCATCCCCCACAATTCATTATATGCCTTGAATTACGAAATAGAAAAATTATCCATCTCCTGTCATTCCTGCCCGCCAGAGGCGGATAATACTCCGGCAGCCTGTCCGCCTACGGCGGAGGGTCTAAAGAGATGGCAAGCGAGTGTTAATAGCGAGGTAGAGATGCCTGCCTTCGCAGGCATGACAAGAAAAAACCATTCCTACTGAAACCAGCGGATGAATCTTCGCAATGACTTATTTAACTCCGTATGGGTTTGAGTAGGAACAAATCTATCAACTAAAGCCATCCTCATTCCTAGACCAAGATAATCCATCATTTTTTTCTCATCATCAATATCAATTCCCAAATCCCCAAAAATATCATCCTTTGGATAAATAGAAACTTTTGGCTTTTTTGGAAAAACCTTTCTTCCCCACGATAGTTTTGGCAACACCTCGCTTATTTTTTTTAAAAAAGAATCTTCACCCTCCAAAAAAATCTCTCCATCAATCTTTTCTTTCTTAAATGTCGTGAGGGACAATATAATCCCTTGTTGAAGCATCTTTATTTCCGGCAAAAAAATCTTATCAAACCACTTGCTTGCTTTTTCACTCATTCCTCCTTTTAAATATAAGTCCTTTATGACTTCCGCTTGCCCGTCAGATAATGATGTCGCCTTTTTGATTTCTCTTGTGATAATTTCAAACCCCCAATCAAAAGCAATTGAATATCTTAATGATTCCCCGAGAATTGAGATAATTGTTTCCTCTGCCCTTATTTCCACCAAAACCCCCCTCTTTTTCAAAAAATTATTAGCAGCATCTGAAATAATTTCCTTTTGACAAAAACTAATCAAGTCGCTATTTTTATTTTTTACAATCCCGCTTAACTCTTCCCAAAACAATTCCATTGTATAATTATTTTTAAAATTGATTTCAATTCTTCTTCCGGGAAATCCGATTGGATTTATAACCTTATTTGAATCTATTTTAGGGCTATGAGCAAAAGTCTTTGCTAATATTGGACTTTCCTCATTAAAAAATCTGCTCATTATCGGCAATTCTCTTTCCTTCATCTTGATAACTGCATCTGATATTGTATTTTCTAATTCTTCTTGCGAAATAAATGAGGCGGGATTTTCTCTTATCGCTAAAAATCTAAAATTTGTTGATTTTATAATTGATTTATTGGCGAAAAAAATAATGTTTTTGCTTTTTGGTTTTGATACAATAGCCGAGCTCAATATCTCTAATATTTTACTTGGGCTGATTGATTTTTTTCTTTCAAAATAAAACAAGTCCCTGATTTTTATTTTTTTATTAGTTATATTTATGTCGGCTTTCATTGCCCCTATTTTTTTTGGCTCTACTTGGAAAAATAAGAATTTTTGCCACTTTTTTGAGAATAGGTTTATTCCGAACATTATGATAATTTTACACCATTTTATATTAAAATAAAAATAGGGTATAATGTTAATAATATGGTAAAGATGAAGATATTTGATTTTAAAAAAGATGGTTTTTCTAAGAAAATAATCATAAGCGCGATTATTTTAGTTTTGGTAATAATCATCACTACCGTTTTTTTATTGATTGTAAATAGTAGCATCGGCAAAAAATCAAAAGCAATCAATCAATTAAGAAGTCAAATATCAGAGATGAATCTTACTGGAGAGACATTTTCAGTATTGGCAAGAGATTTTCAATCAATCAGCCCTTATTTAGAGGACTTAAAAAATATTTTACCAAGTAGAGATAAATTACTTGATTTCAGTCAGGAGATATCAAATTTAACAACATCCCTTGGGATGACTTCAAATCTGATATTTAAAGATGAGCAAGTAATAGAAAAATTGACAGCAGTAAATTTTTCCCTTAGTCTTCAGAAGACAGATATTGATAATTTAATTAGTTTTTTAGATGCCTTACATAAGAGCCCATATTTTGTTGATATCACATCGTTTGATATTTCCGGGGTGGGAATAGAAAGAGTTGCAAGTGGAGAGAGAGAGGTCTCTATTGCTATAAATGGTCGGATATTTATAAGTGAGGAAATCTAATTATACCCCGAATTACAAAATATCTTTTTTTACATTTCTCTTTCTGTCACCCCCGCGAAGGCGGGGGTCTAAAAACCAAGGCAAGCGAGATAAAGAATGGTTGAGATTCCCCGCCGAAGGCGGGCAGGCTACCGGAGTATTATCCGCCTATGGCGGACAGGAATGACAAGGAAGGGATGGTTTATCTATTTCGTAATTCAAAGATTATATACTATGCCAATATTTGATTCAAAAGATAATGGGCTAAACCCAAAGGCAATAAGCAAGAAATCTCTTCTGAGGCAAAACTTGATTTTTTTAATTTCAGGCATTATTATTATCGCAATTCTTATTGCCGTGGCTATATCGCAAATAACATTCTTGCTTAATAAGATAAATGAGGGAACGAAAATTCCTCCTATCCTAAACGGGAATATTAAAAGCTTTGACATAGATGGATTTAATAAGATTAAAGACAAGTTATTAGCACCCTCATTTTTGCCAATATTAGAAATATCCACAACAAGCACGAGTACCGAGCAATGATTTAAGGGGCATGTAGTTCAGTGGTAGAACGCTATCCTGATAAGATAGAGGTCGAAGGTTCGATCCCTTCCATGCCCACTATGTTTATTAAAAAAATAGGAATTGATTTGGGAACAACAAACACCATTGTTTTTCTGCCTACAAAAGGGGCGGTTGTTTTTGAGCCAACTATTGTCGCTTATGATTTGAATGATAATAGAGTTTTGGCAGTTGGAAAAGAGGCAAAGGAAATGTTAGGAAGAACACCGGAGGATATTGGTGCTTACAGACCATTGAAGGACGGAGTGATTGCTGATTATAAGACGACAAAGGCAATGTTGAAGTATTTTATTTCAAAAGTTTTGGGGAAGTTTAATGTATTCAAGCCGATAGTTATAATCTCTGGTCCTGCTGGAATTACCTCTACTGAAAGAAGGGCAGTTGTGAATGCGGCTATGGAGGCGGGGGCAAGAGAGACATATTTGGTAAGAGAGCCGATATTGGCTGCTTTGGGAGCGGGTATTCCAATAAATTCTGCCTCTGGGCATTTGATTGTTAATATTGGTGGGGGAACAAGTGAGGTTGCTGTTATTTCGTTAGGAAGTATTGTCTCATGGGCATCGTTGAGAGTGGCTGGAAATAAGTTTGATGCTGCTATTATTGATTTTGTAAAGAAGAAACATGGTTTGGCAATTGGAGAGCAGACGGCTGAGAGGATAAAGATTGAGATTGGGGCGGCCTTGCCCCAAAAGGAAAGGAGAGAGGCGAATGTGAGGGGTAGGGATATTGAGAGTGGTTTGCCAAGGTCTATTGTTATGAATAGCAATGAGGTTGCTGAGAGTTTATCTGATCTTTTGGAAGAAATTGGCGAGACTATTCAGTCGGTTTTTTCTAATACTCCACCTGAATTGGCCTCTGATATTATTGAGAAAGGAATAATTGTTTCTGGTGGTGGAGCGATGCTTTCGGGCATTGATGATTTTATCACGAAAGTAACGGGTGTTAATGCCTATATTGCTGAAGACCCACAATATTGTGTTGCCAAAGGAACAGGCATCATCTCCGACCATTTAGATATTTACAAGAGAGCAGTGATGAGCAAGAAGTAGTAGGGGTTTGATATTGATAAGATAAGATTATAAAAAAATACGGGTCGGGGAACATTGTGATATCAATCACAATGCCCGACTCCGTTCAACTTTTCTGAGGCTTTTAGCCGCCCCTCCTTACCCCTAGGAAATAAGACTTAATAGGACCTTCTTCTGATGGCAGTTTTTTGCTTTTGTAGAGACCTTCTTTATTAATTATTCCTCCTGCTATTTCAACACTCAACTTATTGGCGAATATTTTAGGAAAAACAGGAAAATCTCCTTGCTTCATGGCAATGGGGGATATTATTTGAAAACGATCGGTCACAAAACGGAACTCTTCAAAAAAATAGAGAAGATCTCTGATGGTCGCAGGTTCGAAAAGTTCACATTTCATCCTGTTGATGAGTGGCCATATTCCTTCCCCATCATGCTCTCCTCTTTCTAACAAATTGAATTCCATTTTTCCATGGTTAAATGGTGTGTAATCTCTATTCTCCACTTCTTGCTTCACGAAGTCATCGATTTCAAGAATGGTATTTTCCAAAATTCTTTGCATCAGTTTTCTCGGACCTATCCCGGAACTATGAGTGAGTACAAAAACTTTTGTCTCCTCAATCGTTCTCACAAGCCTCTCGATAAATGGTTCATCGGCTTTTTCTAAGACTTGCCAAAAATATTCATTTGTTTTTGGCAATAATTTAGAAAGTATGCTGAATATTGTTTTTGGGTCTGTCATATTACCTCCTTTTTTTATCCTTTGTTTTAGTTTGTTTTTTTTAACTCTCATTATTTAAGCAAATTTATTCTAATTTGTCAAATTCAATAAAAAATAATGATTAGATAATCCACAGGATTGATATTGAATATTAACTTTGAATTATGAAATATCCATCTCTGTCACCCCCGCGAAGGCGGGGGTCTAAAAACCTCAGCAAAACGAAGATTCCCGCCTTCGCGGGAATGACAAAGAAAAAAAATAGAAATGACAAAGAAAAGGTGGGCAATGACAAGAGAGGGTCATTTCGTAATTCGAGGTTTTTATTGTCTCGGGTATGACCTAATGGGCGGTGGATTAAGAAACCAAAAAACCACCGAAGTGGTTTTTTGGTTGATGCCCCGCCTCTTTAAATAATTTAAAGAAAAGCATCAATTCGGATTCTAAAACCCGACGATTATCACCGTTAAAATAATTTAAGCACATATTTTTTCAAAAATCAAAATTTTTTTTTAGAGGGTGGGGATGCTTGCCCTCATATTATTATCACCTATAATATAGATATGAATAAATTAAATTTAAAAAATGTTGTTTGGAAAGAGGGGAAATATTATGTTTCTTGGAATTTAAATACTGGGGTATCAAGTTTTGGAAAGGATAGAAAAGATGCAATAAGAAATTTAGAGGAGGCATTGGAATTATACTTTGAGGATGTTTCTTCTTCAGAAATAAGCAAGGTAGAGCGACCTGATATATTTTCTTCTGTCATTAAATATGCCTAATTCAATTATGTTGAGGGCATTGATTTAGATAAGACCAACCCCCCCGCCCGCCAGAGGCGGATGTGCCACCTACGGCGGGGG
>JBFFCO010000004.1:0-14201 GCA_041559835.1 Minisyncoccia bacterium
AAACTTATTTAGATAATATGAAGGGTCGAAACAATAGAAATGTTGAGCATTTAATAGTTTACAATTTTTAATATGATATATAGCGAAAATGATTTAATAATGCCCGTATTAAGCCATTTGCTTTAAAAAATAACTTTGAAAAATCAGTGATTCAAGCAATTGAAGATGTGTCGCCATTATGTTCAAATTGCCATCGAATGATACACAGAGACAATAGCCAACTATTATCAATCCCCTCATTGCAAAAGATAATTGATAATCAAATCAAAAAAAGATAATGACAAATTATTTTTGAAATGAGTATATCTTGAAATAATTGAAATAAAAAACATCTCAAGCACCAAAGCAGCACCAAAGTGCTTGGGATAATAAAATATAAGATAAGGAGATGTGTTCTCCTGCGAATCTGAAAAATGCGGGGGCGTTCCACCACCCTACTTGACATTTGTATTTATGTATGATATGATACACTTGGGTTTTTGGAGATTAAAATCCGATTTTAAAAATTTAAGAAAAATGGGAGGTAAGAATGTCTAGCGAAGAAAAAAATTGTATCATTTATGATGCAGGAAGATGTCTCTATTTTGAGGGATTTTTTCACGGAGCCGATATGTGGAATCCAAAAGAAGAAAAGGCAATGAAAATGACACAGTCAGGAGCAAAAAATAATCTTGATTTATTGGATGGATTCTATAAAGAAAGAACTGGTGAATCAGAAAGTTCCCGTGTAATTAAAACCACCTAAACATCCCGATACAAAATTAAAAAAATTGGTGGCCAGTTTGAATTTGGTCGCCAATTTTTTTTAAGATAAATTTATTATTAAACTAACCCGCCCACGGAGGGGCGGGGAAATCTCTCTTATTATATCTAAATATCCTATTGGACAAGAGATGTGATGACCTTATCTTCCTCTAAAACACCATCAACTATCTCAATATTTCCATCAGACCCGCGAAGGCCGGTTATCACTTTCTTCTCAATAACAAGACCATTTTCGCCTAAAATATTCACAAACTTATCTCCATTTTTAGAAAAGACTGCTCTTTGAGGGACAATCAAAACATTCTCCTTCTTATCAGAAAGAATATCAATATTAGCCGTCATCCCAGAAAGTATCCTCTCATCCAACTCATCAAAAACAATAGTCGTCTTATAAACAGCCACCCCCTCAATCATTGTCGCAGCAGGATCAATAGCAGAAATTTCTGCTGAAAAAATAACATCACTACCATAAGCATCAAGTGATATATCCGCATTTTTGCCAACTGAAATACTTGAGATATCAATTTCTGCAATATTCGCCTCCATCTCAAACTTCTTATCAGAGATTAGCCAAACAACAGGAGTGTTGATTGAAACAATTTCCCCTTCTTTAACATCAACCTTCGTTACTATCCCCGAAAAACTAGCCCTTAAAATTGTTTTCTCTAAATCCGCTTGAGCCTTCATCCAATTAGCCATCGCCGACTTAACTACAGCCGACTGGGCTAAAACTTGCTCATCAGTATAACCAGCCAACTTTAATGTTAAATCATCCTCTGCAACTGCTAATGAATTTTTTGCAGAATTTAATTCTGCCTTCGCAATAGAAATGGCAGAAATATTATTAGATTTTTGAACTAAAACATCCTGCATCTTTGATGATAATGTATTTATTTCACCACTTATCAAAGACTTTTCGCTTGCCAAATTTGCTTTTTCCGTTGCAGTCAAACTGCTTGTTATTGGGACAGCATCTAATGCCCTCGCCGTTTTCTGAAGAGCAAAAAATAATTCCTCAGAGGCCTGATAAATAAATTCCCCCTCATCATCTATGCTAAGGTTATTAATTTTTTCAAAAGTGCCACTATTAAGTCCGCCAATTAAATTGCTTGGCATAGATGCCCCGGCAACACCGAATAGAGTAAAAATAGCATTGGATTTCTCATTTGCCAATTCTTGGCTCTCGGGATTAGAATTTAGAAAATATAATAATTGAATATCACTTAATGTAATTAAAGCACTTTTCGCCACGATAGACGATTTAATACTGGCTGAAATTAATGCCGTATAATCACTTGTCAAATCTATTTCTGATTTTTCTAAAATAATTTCTAAATTATTTTCGCTATCCTCAACTACTCTTTTTGCATTATCAACTGCTGTTTGGACTTTTGCGATTTCCTCCTCCCTCGTTCCACGATTCATTTCTTCCAATTTCGCGAGTTCTGCTTCATAACTTGCATTCGCCTGAAGAACTTGAGCAGATACATCTTTATTTGAAAGAGAAACTATTTTTTGACCAGAAAAAACCTTGTCCCCCACTTCAATAAATACATTTTCTACCTTACCGCCTCTCTCAAATCCAAGTTCAACATTTTGACTCGCTCTCACTCTCCCTGTTACACTTATTTCAGAAATAATTGATCCTTTTTCTGCAATAATAAAACTATGCCCATCATCTGAGCCTAATCCGAATATCATTATTATTAAAGCAATAAGAATTATAATCGCGGGAACAAAAAACACTGGTCTTTTCCAATTTATTTTTAAGAAGTTTTTTATATTCATACTATCTATAATATTTTATGCCATTCTCACTTTAAACGAACATACTGCCCGCCTCCTTCTTGTCATTCCTGCGAAGGCAGGAATCTCAATCATGATATATCATGCTTATCTTGTTTTTCAGATACCTGCCTTCGCAGGTATGACAGAAAAAGAAAAAAGAGCAGACCACCTAGAGTATTATCCGCCTTCGGCGGGGCATCTAAATCATACATTGCTTTTTAGACCCCCGCCTTCGCGGGGGTGACAGGACATTATATTCTTGTGTGGGATATCGTTACCCTCACTTCTCCAGCCAAATTCATCTCTATAAGAACACTGAATGATTCATTTTCATTGCTTGCATAAATGAAATCGCTTTCAGTCATATTATCAATATTCCAGCCCTCGCCCTCAAAAAAATTCAAAAAATCGTTGAAAACTGCCCCCTTTGATTTGTTTGAAATATATGTGATAGTTCTTATCTCTTCTCCTGTTTCATAATTAGCAAGTGTGGAATCTTCTAACTTTATTTCTGGCTCAATTGGAAGAGTTAGAAATACTCCAAAAGGAATCTCATAATCAAGAGTCCCAACAATTGGAGCAACCTCCTCATTCTTTGCCACCTCACATTCATCACCACATCTATAAACAAAGTATCCTGCCACTATCAAAGCGACAACGATTATTGCTAATATAATTCCTGTGAGGTATCCCCTCTTTTTTCCTCCTTCGCCAATATTTTGATTTATTATTTCTGCCATATTTTATTTATACTAAGAGCCAAATAATAGCAGCAACGATAATGACGATTATCGCCCAAACCAGCCAGCCACTGCCTTGAGTCTGCTGGGTCTGAGGTTGAACCTCTTGCTGGCTACTCATTTGATCTGATGAAACCATTTTAGGTTGAGAATCAGGTATTGATTGCCCCATTTGAGATTGGGGTTGCTCTGGCTGATTCTGATCTTGATTTTCTTCTTCTCCATTCATATTTTTATTTATTAAAAATTAAAGAAAACGACTTAATATAATTATACACCTTCTAAATATTAGTAGCAAATGATAATGTGGAAAAAATAATTATAGTGGATCCGGGGGGAATTGAACCCCCGTTTATACAATGCGAATGTATCGTCTTACCACTGGACCACGGACCCAATTTTTTTAAGGCACTTAAATATTAATATAAAAATAATTTATTTCATAATTATAATTCGCATCTCTCCACAAATTCCATCCCCTCATAAAATATAAAAAAATTCTTGATTTTTTGTTAATACTTTTAATCCCCCCGCAAAGCGAGGGGATTTACTCATCTTAAAAATTATATAAAATTCTCCTTGATTTTTTTAATATATTTTTATAATCCTCACCCGCCGAAGGCGGGTGAGGATTATTCGCTCAACTTAATTTAATAAAAATTTTCCTTAATTTTTGGTAATATTTTTGAGGTACTCCCCGCCCCTTTGGGGCGGGGAGTATTCTCTTGCCTTAATAATCTAATCAAAAATTTTCCTTGATTTTTAATTATGTTTTTGTAAAATATAAGAGTATTAATATATCTAACTATTCCGCGGTAGCTCAATGGTAGAGCAACTGGCTGTTAACCAGTGGGTTGTAGGTTCGAGTCCTACCCGCGGAGCATAACAGGACAAGCGGTGTCAGAAAGTGCCTCTTGTCTTTTATTTGTGCAGTTTTCTTGATGTTCGAAAGTGCTATTTAAGGCAGGTATTTGATTATGTAGAAATTTGAAGGCTAAAGTGTAATTAGGCTTGATTTCATCGGCACTTAAGGCAATGTTCGTAAATATTTTACTGAGTAGCAATCTTTTCTGCTCAATCGTTGCTTCTTTACTCTGATATATCCTTTTGGCATTTAATGCTAGTTCATGAATTGAATATCCAGCTTGATAATATTTAGTTTTGTCCTCGCCCAACTTTTTCAAAGAATCTTCAGCTTGCTTCTTTTCTTCTTCACTATCCCTCATTATTTTCTCATAAAGATTGATAGGAACTTTCCCATCTAATTTATCTTTGTAAGCATTTGCCATTCTGCTATCAGCAATACCAATTATTCTATTTAATTGTTTTCTTTGGCTCTCATAAAGATCTATTTCTTGAGAATGACTTTCTTTAAGGGCTTTCTCTATCCATTTTAAAACTCTTTCATTTTTTGGGGCTACTTTATCAAAGTGAGGAAATAGTTTTTCCTCTACTCTGTCCTGCCTAGCACACCCCCTTTGAGAACATTTCTTATAATGGTTGCAATTTCCATACCAATTATTTCTTTTGAAATACCAAGAGATAAGCCCTCCACATTCCTCACATCTAATCTTTGCTTTAAAAACTGGATTGTGTTTTTTAAATTGAGGGGCATCTTTTTTCCTCAACAGCTTTTCTTGAACAGAATCAAATAATTCTTCTGATATGAGTGGCTCATGTTTGGTATTATTATATATTTCCCCTTTCCAGAGTATTTTTCCACAATAGAATGGATTCTTTAAAATTGAATGTAAATTATTTCTGCTTACTGGCTTTCCAAGAGTATTGGTCAATCCCATTTTCAACATTTCTTCTCGGAGTGATTTTAATGAATGGTTGCCCGTATTATAAAGTTCAAAAACCTTGATAACCAATGGGGCTTTATCTTTATCAACAATATGGATTTTATGTCCTTTCTCGCCAATAGTTTTGTAGCCAGTATATGGCGATTTTGGAATCCAGCCCTGAGATAGTTTTTCTTTTTGTCCTTTGTGGACTTCTTCTGACAAATTAGCGATGAATTTTTTAGCTAAAACAATTTCAATATCCCATCTGAATTTTTCATCTGATTTTGAATTTTGATGTATTACTAAATTTGTTTTTACGAAGTGAAGTTCTCTTTCTGCATTTTCTTCAAGCCAATCATTGACTGCTACTGCCTCTTTAAGATTCCTAGTAAGGCGATCTACTTTTTCAACGAGCAAGATATTAATTTTATTTTTACGAGAATAATCAAGCATTTCTGAAAAAACTCGTCTTTGTTTTTTCCCACTGGCTGATTCTGCAATGGAGAATATCTTAATAATATTAAAATTATTATTCTTTCTTTCAGAATAATCTTTCAAAAGTTTTTGCTGAGATGGTAAGGAATAGCCAGTATCCTCTTGCTCTTTTGATGACACTCGGCAATAGCCGATTGCTTTTGTTCTGTCGCTTGTTTTCATAGTATTTTTTTATCAACCAACATTATATTCATATTTTTCAATTAATCTATCAAAATAAGTGGATACCTAAAGTAGTTGAAAAGTATCCGAAAGCTCTTGATATTTCTTACCCTATTTGCAGTATGTATCTATTGATATTCCTGCATAAACAAAGGTTTCTTCGCCATCTAATGCTGTATTAAAATACCACAGAGCTTTCGGACACACTCTTTTGTCAATCCTGTTGATTTCGTCACCCCATCTTCAATATTTTTTACCCATCTTCTTCGTTATTTTATATCAACTTCTCTCTTATTTTTTCAATAATCTCTTTTTTGATACTATTGGCAACCCTTGTTACATTCTCTGTAACATGTCCAACAATGTCCTATATTTCTTTATTTTTATTGTGTGCCTCTTTGAATTCTTTTATTATCCTTGCATCATCTTTATTATGTTTTATAAAAAAGATTATTACCCGATCAAATAATTTTGAAATTGTTATTTTTCCATGTCTTGCTAATATTTTTATATCGCCTAAATAGTCGGATCTAATTCTTGCGAGACTAGTTTCCCTATTTCTTCTAAATCTAATTTTCTTCGGAGTATTTTTTAATCTGCCTTTCTTTTTTGCCATTTTTCTTTTCTTTTTGAATACTTTATTTTGATAATATTTTTTATCATTCATATTTTTGTTAACATTTATATTTCTTACTTCTTTCTCCTCCATAGCCCCTAATAAAAAGGGGGAAGTAAAAAATGAGAAAGAGAAAGTGGATTTTACAGAGACAAATTTCTTTTCAACCAGTTAGGATTCCAACCCCTAAATTTTTGTCTGGCAAAAGAAAGATTATATTGCTTTGATAGACAAATGGGATTACCTTATCGGACAAGTAGTCAGTCTCAAATAAGGTTTTTGCATTTATCTACCAAAGTTTCAGCTAGTTTTTTTGGGATAGCCCGCTGACAATCCCGCCTCTGTAAATATTGTTAAATCTCGCCTAAATTTATCTTTTTCGGTGTTTCATAGGCAATTTATTGTTTCCTCGTCTTAAAGGGGTAAATCAGGGCACAAACCAGTCATTTTTACCCCTCTTCGGTTATATTTTTCTAGGGTTCGATATGCTAATTAGACTTTTTATTAATATCTTCTTATCTCTCTTGTCATAATCGTCTTTATCTACTAATCGGTTAAAGTTTTCTGATATAGATTTTCTACTAAATCCTTGATTCCCTACTGCCCTAGAAAAGCAAATGAATGTACTCCAATAAGGACTCTTAATTGCTATTTTTTTGAATCGTCTTTTAATGCTCCGCATGTTTCTTTTTCTTCTTGCTTAATTTTATGAAAAATTTGGGCAAGAGTATCATAATAATCAACCAAGTCAGTCGCTATTGCACTAACATCTTTTATTTCAAATTCTTGTTCATATTCTTCTTTAAGAATTTGTTTTAATTCTTGAACTAGTTGATTGCTTATTGGCATGATAATTTCTCACTTTTTATTTTCCGACTTTTTCTTATATTTATTTTGCTAAAACTCCAGATGGAGTTTCAAACGGAAAATTTTTTTTAAATATAAAAAATAACCCCTTATTTTGAGGTTATTTTTGACAATCATTTTTATTTATCCACTCAGCTATTTGTAAAAATAAATTATCTTTTATTTTCTATTCTATATTTAGGATTAATCTTGTATCCGTAATTTTGAGAATTCATTACTAGATCATCTTCAATTTTGAAAAAATGTATAGCACTAGAATTAATTTCACTTTTTATTTTGTATACCGAATCAACACTTTTGCTATTTATTTCTTCTCTTATATCTTCTGTCTTTGTATATGATTTTTTATTTTTTATTAGATTTAGCAAAGAAAACTCTTTTTTGCTCATTGTATATGGTTCTTTTTCTAAGTCTAAAAATAAATTTCTATCTCTTTCTGATAAATATAAAGTTATCTTTTCCCCGCTATCAAATTTTTCTTTTAGTTTTTCATTATTTACTACAAACCAGTAAATTGATTTGTATATTTCTTGGCTAGTATCTAAATCACTTACCAATATTATTGGATCAGAAGATTCAGCGGGAACTATATTTGGAGGAAATGATTTTAAAAAACCCTCTTCTTTTAATATCGGGCAAATTATTTTTTCAAGCTCATTAATATCAAGATCATTCCTCTTGAGAATATCTTCTTCTATTGATATATGCTCGTTTTTCTGATCTAAATAAGCACCCCATAGGATTTCCAAAAAATTATCTCTTTTTCTTTTCATTTTCATATCGATTTCAATTATTGTTTACATTTTAACCTATTTTTATTTATCACAAAATAGTGTTTTTTATATATTTTTATGGTATTATTTAATTGTTCGCCCGTAAAAACTTTATATTTAGCACAAGTATTTGTCGCCTTTTTTGTCCAATTGCGGACGGAAATGGGCGACTAACTTCCGCAATCGGAGGCACTTGTGCTAAAGGGAATAGCGGGCGAACTAGTTAGTCGTCCTTTTTTGTTATTTAAAAAATCATGTGGGAAATTATTATTCTCGTTTTATTTAGTATATGGCTTTGGTCTCTTCAATTAGGAAGAAGGGATATGGAAAAGAAGCAGATTATTATGCAAAGATTGATTAATTCTTTATTCTTTGCTTTATATGAAAAGAAAAAAGAATATGTAAAAGATTATTTATTGGATATCTCTGATATGGAAGAAGCAATAAAGATAATTAATTCTGAAAAATATCCTAAAAGAGATACATCCGATGAAGATTTATTTAAAATATTAGAGGGCGATTATGCTGATTGGAAGAAAAAACAACACCAAAGGACATCTAATGAGTATTTAGAGAAAAAAGAATTATCGAAAAATATAGGAGTTAATATAAAAAAGATTAGAGAAAAAAAGAGCATCTCAAGGAAAGAGTTATCTGAAAAAATGAACACAAATGTTGATTATATAAAATCAGTCGAGGAAGGAAGGAGTTCGGCTGTTAAATTTGATGAAGAAGGGAATCTATCTACTTCTGATTTTATTAATGAATTCGCAGAAGCATTGGGTATTGAGGCAGATGAATTAACAAATTAAATCTCCATTATCTAATATTTAATTTTGTGGTAAAATACACGGATAAGGTGGGAGGTAAATTTAGAGGGCGATGATTCCATCTGATTTTTAGTTAGTATTTTTATTAAGTAAGAATATGTCAAAAATTAACAAACTTACTGAAAAAGCAAAAGAGCATCTTGATCCTAATGAAAATATAAGGGCGGTTGTTTTAGGCAAGTACGAAACAGAAAGATTAGGTCAAAAATCTGTTCGTAATGGTGTCTTCTTAGCGACTGATGTTAAATTGGTATTCTTCGCCAATAAGTTTATTGGATATGATTTTGAAGTTTTTCCATACTCAAATATTTCTTCAATTGAATTTGGCAAGAATCTTATGGGTCATAGAATTTCATTTTTCTCATCTGGAAATAATGTGAAAATGAAATGGATACAAAAACAAGACGATAATGTAAAAAAATTAGTTAATTTCATTCAAGATAAGATTAGTAAAAATTAATATTATGAGATTTTTTACAAGAAAGAATTCAGAGATTCAAGACTATTCAAAATTAACAATAAAAGAATTAGTCAGCATAATTAAAAATGATTGGATTAATTACAATGATAATTCATATGTCGTAGAATTATTGGAAGCAATGAGTATCTTAAATTCAATAGAAGATAAATATTATTTAGACGACGGAATAAGAATTGTGGTATCTTTTATCGATCATTCTAAAAAATGGAACACTTTTATTGCAAAAAATGTAAAGATGGAAATAAATAGAAGGATTAAAAAATATAATGATAAGATATGATTGATTATCAAATAAGATTAAAAAAATTTGTTATTAGAAATTTTAGAAAGTTTGAAGAACTTCCTATTGATTTTGATGGATCGTCTATCTCAATTTTAGCTGGCAGAAATGCGACTGGTAAAACTTCTATACTAGAAGCAATTAATTTAGCTTTAACTGATAGAAGCTCTAAATTTACGAATATATCAGAATCAGATTTTAATAGCGAAGAGCCAATAATATTAGAGGTTGAATTTAATGAGCCTTTTTTCTTTTCTTTTGATTATCCGAGCGGGGGACATTCTGGATTAATTCCTTGTTTCGGATTTACTAAGACTATTAATCGCAGAAAAAAGAAAGAGATTGGAAAATTTTTTTCTTCAGAATACGAAATAAAAACCGAGTATAAAATGAAAAATTTTTTACCCACTGATCAAGAATTTAATTTGATGAAGGGGAAAATAAAAACATCAAAACCAAGCAAGTGTCATCATTTAGTTAGAGAATTTAAAATAGATGAAAATGGTATATGTTCTTATAGAAAGCAATCTGATTTAGTTCAAGAATATTCAGAATTACCCCAAAATAGTCATGTAGACTCTTTTAAGTATAATATCTTCCCAAAAATTCTTTATCCCCAGATATTTTATTTTGACAGCAATAGAGAAAGAGAGCTTTTGCCCCAGTACAACACCGCTTTTTCCAGCATAATTTCTGAATTAGACTGGAGATTTAAAAGGGAATTTCTTAAAGATTCTAACACAGACAAGAAGAATGAGTTATTTGATATTTTTGAAAAATTTCACAAAAAAATAAATAAATTAGATTCTCATGAGAAAGAATTAATAACCCCATCCATTGATTTGATTAAAAATGATTTCGGCATAGATATTAGTAAGAATTTGAAGATATTTTCTTTAAATATTTTTAAACCATATTCAAATGCTATTTTAGGTAAAATAACCGAACAGAATCAAAATATTTCAGCTACAGATTTTGGATCAGGCATATCAATGCTTCTATCTATATCTTTGTCTGTATCATTTGCAGAAAAAACTAAATACCCAATAGTTATTTTAATTGACGAACCAGAGCTTCATTTACATTCAGATCTACAAAAGAAATTATTTAATTTTTTAAAAGATGCTAAATTTCAAGCTATACTATCAACACACTCCCACTTATTGGTCGATAAGGAAAACTTTGAAAACAATCATATATTAGACGAACAAGAAAATGAAAAAATTGTTATCAAAAAATCGAGCCAAATTGACGTTGCTGACTTACAATTTAGATTATTAGGCAATAGCTTTGATGATCTTTATATTCCAGAAAGAATATTGGTTGTTGAGGGAAAATACGACAAGAATTTAATAAATAAATGTCTAAATTTTATGGATGAAGATTTTATCCCCATGCAGATTATTGATGTCGGAGGAAAAGACAATATGCTTGATAAATCAGAAAAATATCAAGAATTACTTGATGAAATATTAAAAAGAGGAAAGTGGTATTCAGATGCAATTATAAAAATTTTAAAAATAATAGTGGATGGTGATGTGCCTGTTGATAAGATTAACAATTGGGTCTCAAAATATGGATTTAACAAAGACAAACAAATAAATCATTTGGATCCGATAAATAGATTCTGTATGGAAAATTTTCTGCTAGAAATTTTAGTTAGAAAGTGTATAAACGATACTGCATTGAGAGATAATACATTGTTAAGAGATAAAGATTTTGATGATATAATAAAAATAATTATATCTGACGATAAAGAAAGTAATAAAGATAATTGTATTCAACAAAATTGTAGAATAAGCAAGTCTAGATTAAATGAATATGTGGTCAATAATATTACGAAAGATATTTTTGATTCTGAAGAATCTAAAGAATTAAAGAAAATCATTAGTTGGCTTATTTTCTATTAACAATCTAAAATTGGCGAGTCAATTTCGACATATTACAAGCCAAATTTTTAGGAGTAATTAGGATTTATCAAGTTTCTTCGTATCATCTCACTCACACTCCCCAATCAATATCCCCAATCAATATCCCCCATCATATATTCTCCACCTTCATTTTTTTCAAAAATGCTCCAATAATTATTGTGTCCGATAATAACAAAGTCTAAGAGGATAATATTTAGAATTCTACTTCTATTTCTTAAATCTATCATCATATCTTTGTCTTCGGGGGATGGGTTTGGGTTTCCTGATGGATGATTATGGATAATGATAAATCTTTTTGAATTTAATAATATGGCTCTTTTTAATATTTCATCTGGGCAATAGAGAGTGGTATTTTTACTGCCAATACTTAGGGTATCATAAGCGATTATTCTCATTTTTTCATCAAAATATATTCCTATTAGATTTTCTTGATATTTATTTCCTAATTTTCTAAATATTTGATATATATCTTTTGGAAATCTAATCACTCCTTCAATATTTGAATATTCTCCATTTACTAATCTAATGCTTAATTTCCGAATATATTTCCCTTCCATCAACACAACAACATATCTATTTATTTTGATAAGTCCATAGTGGATAGGTGATTTTAAGTATAAAACAGATTTCTCGTCAACTTGACAAAAATATTAAATTATTTAATATTATTATATATCCATTATCCCTTAATTGGCGATATGGATAAATCGTTAAAAATTAAAAAAAGGAGAATCTACATGAAAAAAACAAAAATGTTGTTAACATTTATTGTCGTTGTTTCGTTTATCATTACTTCGGCTTGTACCGAAAGGGTTAATCCCGGTTATTATGGGATGGTAATGACACCCGGTGGTTTGTCTGGCGAGGTTTTACAACCAGGGAATCATTCTTGCTATGGTAGAGACAAAATTGTACTTGTGGAAAGCAAGGAAGTTGTTAAATCGGAGTCGTTGTCGGTTCTTTGTGCAGATGATCTAAATTTTAAGTTTGATCTTGAAATTAGATCAAGGCTTAAATCAAACGATCCCAAAAGATTCATGGAGGTTTTGGAAAAACAAGGTGCCAACATCAAATGGGATGGAGATATTGGAACATTGGAATACGAGTGGCTTTATAAAACCTATATCCAACCCCCAGCCAGAGCAATCAGTCGGACTATCGTTTCAAAGTATCAAACAACCCAAATCAGAGAACAACGCGAACCAATTACAAAATCTATTAAAGATCGCCTTTTGGAGGCAGTAGAAGGGACACCCGTTGAGATCACAATGGTTGTGACATCAAACTTCGACTACCCGGACGTAATAACAAAAGCGATGGAAAGCAAGAGGCAGAGAGAAATCGAAATCCAAGAAGAAAAGGCAAAACAGGCAATGGAATTATTAAGAATGGAAAATCGTTTGAAATTGGCACAAAAAGCTAAGATTACCAGAGTAACCGAAGCACAAGCAGAGGCAGCTTATGTTCAGATTTTAGGAAATGCTCTTACCTCTACATATCTTAAATTAAAAGACATTGAAGCACGGAGGACTTTGTTTGAAAAAATTGCACCCGGCGATAAGGTGATTATGACAAATGGGACATCGGTAATGATTAACCCCAATAAAAAGTAGGTGGTTATCATGGAAAATGTCGGCAATAATTTGGGCTTATGGCTTGAAGTTGGAAAGATTGCGGTATTGGTAATAATCGGATTCTTTATTGTTAGGACGAGCATTCAATCTTATAATGCTTATACTGGGAAAAACCCCAATAAACCAATTGGTAAACTAAAAAGGAATATTGTGATTTTTCTAACCATTGCCCTTGTCTTACTCATTGTTTTTTTCTATTTTGCATTTGGATCAGGTCAAAAGGTTGTTATTAGACCTGAGGAATCTGGAACAAATAGAATTGTCGATGGGTATGAAGATGAAAAAACAACAGAAGTTTTAAGGCAAGAGGCATTAGACCAAAGACCTGATGTCCTAAAAAGACAGGATCAAGGATTTGAAAGGGATGCTAAAGAAGCGGATGATTTCGTAAAGAAAGCCCTTGAAGAAGCGAAAAAAAAGAATGATAATAAGTAAGAAAGAATGGTTTCAATAATAGTTAGCGACCCAAAGAGTAAAACTCTGCGGGTCGCTTTTTATTAAACCAAAGCCATCAATTCCCCTACTTCTTTGATTATCAATTCGGGGTTTTTGAGTTGGAGGGCAAATGTTCTAAAGCTGTTGATGTATGCGAGCCCTGTACCGTATGGTACAGGGCGGAGTCCCATATCTAACAGGGCAAAGTCCTGTGCTTAAAATCCGTCCTGTATTATTTTTATGTTTTTTGTTTATATATTACAAATCTTAAAGAATGATTGATGCTGAAAGAATATTTGAAAAATCATATTTTTGAAACTTATATTAAACGACACTTTATTTATACATCAAAGTGTTCGGCTTCAAAAATAGAATTTGCCATAGAGATATTTTCTAAATAAAAAAAGCACCGGTGAGAGCAATCTGCCCCCACACGGTTTTTTTCTTAAAGTAAGAATTATTTTAGTGAGAAATCCAGTATTTTCCAATCCAAGAATGAGCCCGAAATGATAATGTGAGGTTAGACATTTAAAAGGTTAGAAATTAATATTTCTTCTACTATTAGCACATTTACTTATAGAAGAAAATAATTTGACTTTTTCTTTTTTCATTTTGCG
>JBFFCO010000005.1:0-13949 GCA_041559835.1 Minisyncoccia bacterium
AGAATGTCCGCCTTTGGCGAGGGTGACAGAGAGAGAAGTATTATTCCAAAAATAAAAAAGGCCGCCCACACATCTTTAGGACGACCTGCTTTACTTTTTTTACCTTTGGCTACTACTTAAAAATAATTTCCATGCTTGATTGAATTCATTTTCCGTTTTTTCATTAGAAATAATCAATTTCCCATCTTCATTATTCTCCGATAATAAAACTTCTTGATAGCCATCATAATTTTCAGCTTGCAAAAGTTCTATTACCTTCTGCTTGTCTTTGAGGAATTGAGAACTTATCAATATTCCATCTTGGTTAATCGCATATCCCTCCCAATTTGGATCTTGAGGGCGAAATTTTAAAGCAAAGATAAAAACTTTCGGTTTCATAAGCACCTCCTGTTTTTGTAGTTTTTTCATTCCAACATCATATTGCCACAATATCAAATAAAAATCAAGTCCTCTTCTACAATAATTCAAGAAACATGGTCTCGCTTTGTAAAGCGAGGAAAAAAATGTTATATATGTATTTATATATTTAACCTTGAATTACGAAATACCTCCTTCTATGACCTTATACATTTCTTTTTCTGTCGCCCCTGCGAAGGCAGGGGTCTAAAAACCATGGCAGAACGGAGATTCCCGCCTTCGCGGGAATGACAGGAGAGGGATAATTTATCTATTTCGTAATTAAAAGTATTTAATTAAATGACCATAAATGATATGGAAAATGAAAAAACAGAAAAAATTAAAAAGGAAGCGAAGAAGAAAAAAGTGGTAAAGAGAAAAAAGAAAGAAGACAAGATGATTGAAAATCTAATCATCGTAGAGTCGCCAACGAAAGCAAAAACAATCACCCAATTCTTAGGCAAAGAATATTCCGTAGAATCATCTTATGGGCATATGAGAGATTTGCCAAAATCAGAATTAGGAGTTGATGTCGAAAAAAATTATCAGCCACGATATATCATCCCTAAAAAAGCACAAAAAAAAGCAAATGCCCTCAAGAAAAAAGCCCTCTTGTCTAAAAAGATAATATTAGCAACTGACGAAGACAGAGAAGGAGAAGCCATCGCATGGCATCTAAAAGAATTTTTTGGCATTGATGAATATGACAGAATTGTATTTCACGAGATAACACCATCAGCAATAGAAACCGCTCTAAAAGAGCCACGAAAAATTGATGATAAATTAGTAGATGCCCAACAGGCAAGACGAGTTTTAGATAGATTAGTTGGATATAATCTATCCCCTTTTCTTTGGAAAAAAATAAGACGAGGGCTTTCTGCTGGGAGAGTCCAATCAGTAGCACTAAGATTGATTGTGGAGAGAGAAGAAGAAAGAAGAAAGTTTGATGCCAAAGAATATTGGACAATTGAAGCCAATCTATCAACAAAAAATGGAGAAAAATTTGTTTCTGATTTATCAAAAATAAATGACAAGAAGTTAGATAAGTTTGATATTAAAAATGAAAAAATGGCCGAAGACATAAAGAAAGATATTTTAGAGGCAGACAATAAATTTAAAATATTATCCCTCACAAAGAAAGAGGCAAAAAAATCACCCCTGCCTCCCTTCACAACAAGCTCCCTTCAACAAGAAGCAGGAAAAAAATTTGGCTTTTCAGCCAAACAAACAATGAGATTAGCCCAAATGCTTTATGAGGGCATAAAAATAGATAACAAACAAACTGGTCTCATCACATATATGAGAACAGATTCCCAAAACTTAGCAGAAGTTGCTATTAGTTCAGCAAGAAAATTTATTGAGGAGAAATTGGGAAAAAACTTTCTACCTCCAAAACCAAATTATTACAAATCAAAATCTAAAATGGCTCAAGAAGCCCACGAAGCCATTCGCCCTACTCAAATTCAATTATCGCCCGACTCTATCAAAAGCCAACTAGAACCAAAACTTTTCAAACTTTATCAATTGATTTGGCAAAGAACTATTGCTTGCCAAATGAACTCGGCAATATTTGAAAGAACATCAGTTGATATTTTTGGAGAAGGAAAAAAAGATAATTATTTATTTAAGACAAACGGGAATATTTTAAAATTTCCAGGGTTTCTTTCTGTCTATCCAACGGCATTCAAGGATCAAGAATTGCCTTTGTTAAATAAGGACGATGAGTTAAGGGTTGATAATATTTTACCAATTCAGCACTTTACCCAACCACCCGCAAGATTTAGTGAGGCAACACTAATTAAGGCATTAGAGGAAAATGGCATCGGAAGACCATCCACCTTCGCCCCAACAATTTCAGTCATTCAAGATAGATTTTATGTAGAGAAAGATGATGACAGGCGACTATACCCAACAAAATTAGGGGAAATGGTAAATAATATGCTTGTTAATCACTTTCCAGAAATCGTTGATATTAATTTTACCGCTAAAATAGAAGACGATTTTGATTCCATCGCTAAGGGAAATGAAAAATGGCAAAAAATTGTTGGTGAATTTTATATTCCGTTCAAGAAAAATTTAGATAAAAAATATGATGATGTAAAAAAATTAGATGTGGAGGAAAAAACTGATGAGGTTTGTGAGAAATGCGGGAAGCCGATGAAGGTGAAGTGGAGTAGATTTGGAAAATTTTTGGGATGCTCTGGCTTCCCGGAATGTAAGACTATTAAGAAAATGGTTCAAAATGATTTGGGAATTAAATGTCCGACCTGTAAAGAAGGTGGTGTTGTCCGAAAAAGGACGAAGGCAAAGAAGAGACCATTTTATGGTTGTTCAAGATGGCCTGATTGCGATTTTGTTTCATGGAAAAAACCAACCACCGAAACCCAAGATGCCGATTAGCATCTTGGGTTTAAATTTATGCCCTGCAAAAAAACATTACTCGCTCTGATTATTGCTTTGGTTATCTTCGCTTGGCTTATCATTGCCAGTATTATTCTCTCCCTTATTTTCTTCTGATGGACTATTGTCGCTATCGCCTTGCGAAGGAGGCTCGCTACTACTACCACCCGCCTGCTTATACATTTTCTCTCCAATCTTTGAAACTGCTTGTGAAAGAGACTCTTTTCTTTCCTTAATTTTATTAGAATCATCGCCCTTGAGTGCATCCTTCAAATCATTTATTTTTGTCTCAATATCTTGTCTATCTTCGGCGACAATCTTATCTCCTCCATCCCTTATCGTCTTTTCAGCCAAATATAATAACTGCTCTGATTGATTTTTTACCTCAATCAACTCCTTCTTTTCCTCATCTTCACTAGCATGAATTTCTGCATCCTTTTTCATCTTTTCTATTTCCTCGTTTGAAAGGCCAGTAGATGCTTCTATTCTTACCGACTGCTCCTTTCCACTCGCCTTATCCTTGGCAGAAACATTTAAAATTCCATTAGCATCAATATCAAATGAAACTTCCACTTGAGGCACCCCTCGTGGTGCTGGAGGAAGCCCATCTAAAATAAATCTCGCCAATGTCTTATTATCACTCGCCATCTGTCTTTCTCCTTGAAGAATATGAATTTCTACTTGTGTTTGATTATCGGCCGCGGTAGAAAACACCTGACTTTTTGAAGCCGGAATAGTAGTATTTTTTTCAATCAACTTTGTCGCCACTCCTCCCAATGTCTCAATTCCCAATGATAATGGAGTTACATCCAAAAGAAGAACATCTTTCACATCTCCCTGCAAAACACCCCCTTGGATGGCTACCCCCATAGAAACAACCTCATCAGGATTAATTTCCTTATTTGGCTCTTTTCCAAAAAATTCCTTAACTGCATTTATAATAGCCGGCATCCTTGTTTGTCCCCCAATCAAAATAATCTCGTTTATATCTGATTTTGAAGATCCTTTTTCCTTTATTGTTTCTTCCATTAACTTTATTGAGCGATCAATCAAATCTTTTGTGATATCTTCTAATTTTGCTCGGCTAAGTTTCATTTCAAAGTGCTTTGGACCAGAAGAATCAGATGTGATGAACGGCAAATTAATTTCCGCCTCCATCATTGTAGAAAGCTCATGCTTTGCCCTCTCGGCTGAATCTCTTAATCTTTGAATTGCCAATGAATCCTCTGACAAATCAATTCCTTGAGACTTTTTAAATTCAGAAATTAAATATTCCATTATTCTTTGATTGAAGTCATCTCCTCCCAAATGCATATCACCACCCGTTGCCTTCACCTCAACGGTATCTTCAGAAATTTCCAAAACAGAAATATCAAATGTTCCCCCTCCAAAGTCATAAACAACCACCCTTTCATCTTTTTTCTTATTCAAGCCATAGGATAAGGCAGCCGCAGTTGGCTCATTAATTATTCTTTTCACCTTAAATCCCGCGATTTCGCCGGCATTTTTTGTTGCCTGCCTTTGACTATCATCAAAGTATGCCGGGACAGTGATGATTGCCTCCTCTATTTTTTCTCCCAACTTTTCTTCGGCATCCAACTTCAATTTTTGAAGAATCATTGCAGAAATTTCCTCTGGCTTTTTCCAATCATCGCCCATTTTCACCTCAATACCTCCTGTTGATGATTTTCTTGTCTCAAATGGAAATGATTTTATATCTTTTTGAACATCTTCATCTTCAAATCTTTGCCCAATAAATCTCTTCACTGAATATATTGTATTTTTTGGGTTTGTCACTGATTGTCTTTTTGCTAAAACACCAGCTAATCTCTCGCCATTTTTTGCTATTGCGACAACAGAAGGAGTTGTCCTTTCTCCCTCTTTATTTTCAATTATTTTTGCTTCACCAGAAATGACAGCCGCCATTGCTGAATTAGTTGTCCCTAAATCAATTCCTAATATTTTACTCATAATTTTTATTTATTTCGCCCAATTTCCTCTTTTTTCTAATGAAAAAGCGAAAAAAGAACTTTTTTATTTTTCATTATTATTCTTTAAATCATCAATCTCTAATTTCTGCTCTCTGTCCATTCTTGCCCTATCTCTTCTCTGCAAAAATATTCCCAGCAATCCAAAAATAAATGATACAAGCAGGGTTATTAAAAATTGATAATTATTTTTTATAAATTCTATTATCGCATTTATTACATTTTCCATATTTTTACTTCGCCACCTCCCCGAAGGTGGCACATCCGCCTCAGGCGGGCGGACTCTATTTTTCCCTAACCTCAACTCTTGATGGTCTTATTATTTTCCCATTTAATTTATATCCCTTTTGTATTTCTCTTTCTACAATATCTCCTGAACCAGCCATTGCCTCATGTATTTCTGGATTAAAATCACTTCCTTCTTCTGCCTCTATCTCCTCTAATCCTTTTTGCCTTAAAACATTTTCAAACTGAGACTTTATCATTTTTATACCCTTTATTATATCGTCTTTTTTTGAATCTTCCTCTCCTTCTATTTTAGATAAAGATTCTATTGCCATATCAAAACTATCTAAAACGGAAAGCATTTCAAATATTATTTCTTCATTGGCGAATTTTAAAATTTGCTCTATTTTCTTATCTGATTCTTTTTGATGATTTATAAAGTCCGCTTTTTGTCTTTTCCAGCCATCTAAATAATCATCCCTCTCTTTTTTTAATTCAGTTATCTCTTTTTTTAGTTTTTCTATTTCGTTTTTCATGTTTTTTTACTTTGCCTCGCCGAAGTTCTAACGAAGGCGGGAATCTCAACCCCACTACTACCACTCGCTTGCCATCTCTTTAGACCCCTGCCCGCCTTAGGCGGATGTACCACCTTCGCAGGGGTGACAAAAAGAACATCCTTCTTTGTATTATTCCCCTCTAATAGAGGGGTGGATCGCCTCTTGGCGAGACGGGGTGTTCTCCTCTAATCAATCATTAAATCAGAAAGTGCTTCTAATACTGCTAAATTTCTATCATAAGGCATATTCTTTGGTCCCAACAATAGAAAAACTCCTCTTCTCTTTGGCAACGAATAAAATCTTGAAACTAAACTCAAATTCTCGCTTTTCGTGATAGGACTTTCCTTGCCAATAAAGACAATTCTCTCAAATTCACCGAAATCATCAAAGAAATTTTCCAATTGATTATCTAAAAACTCAATATCATCAAAAACTTTCTTTATCTCTTTTTTTTCTAAATCCGGCAAGCCAAAAAATAAACTACTCATTCCTGATTTTGAAATCCCGATATCAAAATCATAATAAACACCTAATCCTCTACAAAATCTTGAAATAATTTCACTCGGCTCAAAATTTGATGCTTCATTTTTTTCTCTTATCTTTTCTGACCATCTGCTTGATTCCTTATTTAATTTTCCCTCATTATCAATAAATCTATTTACAAACCAGCGATATGCTTTATCAGTAGGAATCCTGCCTGCTGAAGTATGAGGTTGCTCTAAATAGTCGGAATTTGATAAAAGAGATAATTCGCTTCTTATTGTTGCTGGACTTAATTCTGAAAATAATTTTTCAGCTAATTCTAATGAGCCAATAGGCCGTTCGTTTTTGGCGAATTCTCTTATAATAAATTCCAATATTTTATTTTGTCTTTCTGATAATTCCATACTTATCACTTATCCCTGTCTTATTTATATTCTATATTACAAAATTAGCACTCCCTCGTCAAGAGTGCTAATTTTTTTAATGAGGCAAAATTAAGAAGGATGAGGGCCATGATTCTCCAAAGCGACAAGTCCAGGCAACTTATTGCCTGACAAAAACTCAAGCATTGCTCCGCCACCAGTAGAAACAAAATCAAACTTATCCAATAATCCAAACTTTTCTATTGCCGAAATAGTATCTCCCCCGCCGACTACACTAAAAGCAGACGAATTAGCAATAGCCCTCGCAACTACCTCAGTCCCCTGAGTGAAATTCTCATTCTCACAATAACCCATTGGACCATTCCAGATAATTGTTTTTGATTGACTAAGTATATTCTCAAAACAAATTCTTGTATGAAGACCAATGTCTAAAATAATATCATCTTTCAATACTTTGGTATAGTGTCTTTCTATGCCTAAATCATCATTCTTTGAAGAGGCAACTAATAAGTCGCCGGGCATCATTAAATTCATTTGACCATTCTTTTTATTGCCAAAATATTTACCCACCATTTTCATATCAACAGATTTATCAATCAAAGATTTTCCAACCTCAAAATCCATTGTTTTTAAAACTGTATTTGCTACTGCCCCACCTAATAATAAAAAATCAATTTTCTTTCTAAAGAATTTTACCAAGGGCAATTTATCAAATATTTTTTTACCACCTAATACTAAAGAAAATGGACTATTATCTCTCTCCCTTGCCAATTTTAAATTCTCAATTTCCTTCTTCATTAAAATTCCACCAAAACTTGGCAGGAAATTTGTAATACCTACAATTGAAGAATGCTCTCGGTGACTCACTGAAAAAGCATCATTTACAAAAACATCACCCAACTGGGATAATTTTTTTGAAAATAATTTATCATTTTTTTCTTCTTCTGGCCAAAATCTTATATTCTCTAATAAGAAAACTTCTCCCTTGTTTGCTGATTTTATCTTTTCAATATTTTTCTTTTCTAAATCGGAAACGAAATTTATTTTTATATTTAATTTGCTTTCTAAATAAGGGATTAGGGGTGTCAGACTCAATTTTTTCATTCTTTTTCTTTTTGGTCTGCCCATATGACTTATTAAAACCAAACTCTTGATATCGGATGATAATATTGTTTTTATTGTAAAAAGTACTTTTCTTATCTTATAATCATTCATTATTATTCCTTCGTCA
This sequence comes from Minisyncoccia bacterium, assembly GCA_041559835.1. Classification (GTDB taxonomy): domain Bacteria; phylum Patescibacteriota; class Minisyncoccia; order UBA6257; family JAAZHW01; genus JBFEPE01. Next base: position 7,664 of record JBFFCO010000005.1, read on the forward strand.
TTGATTTTGACATTAAAATCAACCCGCATTATTATTTTTTTATTTTTTAAATCTTTTTTTGTGAAATATTTCATAATTAAATAATATTTTAATATTATTTTTAAAATCAAGAAGTTGCTCGCCCCTCCCCGCCGAAAGCGGGGAATCTTATTCCCCTCTAATAGAGGGGTGGCTCGCCTCTTGGCGAGACGGGGTGTTCCTTATCTTATTTTATGCAAAAATTTAATTAAAAATGAAAAGAATAGGTGGGGCAACAAATGAGGGAGCGGTAGACCGGGGTCGAACCGGCGACCTTCTCCTTGGCAAGGAGATGTTCTACCAACTGAACTACTACCGCAATTTAATTACAAGATTTTAAAGAGGGGGCCGCCACAACCTTTGAGGAGGTTGCGATTTGAAAGAGACTTTGTGCCTCGAGAGGGAATTGAACCCCCGACGCAGGGCTCTTCAGGCCCTCGCTCTACCACTGAGCTACCGAGGCATATAAGATTTATAAAAAATCTAGTGGGCACTGAGGGACTCGAACCCCCAACCTGCTCGGTGTAAACGAGATGCTCTACCAATTGAGCTAAGTGCCCATTATTTATTATTTTAATTATAATTTATTTTTAAACAAGGCCAAGATTTGTTCAATCATTAAATCAAGGGGGAGTACATCACCCCTCGCGGAGCGAGGGGTGATGATGAAATTACAGAACAAGACCAAGTTGTTACAATTTGAGCAAGAGAATATATCACCCCTCGCGGAGAGAGGGGTGATGATGAAATTACAGAACAAGACCAAGTTGTTACAATTTGAGCAGGAGGATGCATCACCCCTCACTTCGCGGACAATGTCCGCCCATTGCAGGGAGGGGTGATGATTGGTTTATTAATATGTAAAAACAAATAAGAATTCAGAAATTAGAAAAAGATATTGATAGGTATTTAATTAAGCATCCAGCATCTTCCTCTCCATCATCACGACCAAGAAAAATAGTCTCCAAGAGACCATCAAAGAAAATTATCAGAAAATAGTTTTTATCTAAGATTTTTTTATAAAAAAATATGCTCGGGCGGACATCCATCCCCCGAGCATTAAAATAACATTTAACTTGTATTAATTAATTTTTCGATTGCATCAATGATATCATTTGTTCTATCGCCCACATATTCTACTTCTATCCCTATATTGTTATACTTATGTAATGCAACTTTAGTGGAAGAAGTTGAATATATTCTTACATTTGGAAATATCTTAATTGCTTTTTTAACAACTTCTTTTTCATCATTTCTAATATCCAAGAAAATAACGTCCATGCCAGAGTCCTTATGCCCATTCAATAGCCTCAATGCATCTTCTATGAATTCAAAATAATGGAAATATAAATTTAGATTGGGGTAATTTTCAAATTTAGAATCCGCAATCTCCTCTTTTAAATACTTTAAAAAATTAAGGTCATTATCTATAAACAAGGTATTCATATTTTACCTCCTACAAATCATACTACACAAAAATGGCGAGATGTCAAATTTTATTTAAATCTTTCTATAATTTATTTTTCAAGATTCAAACTCTATTTTTCATAATGATATTATATCATAAAAAAATCCCACCCACTGCAAGCAGGGATGGGTGAAGTTCCTTATTATATTAACCGAACAATATCAATAGTCAATATGTCTAATTGTAGATATCGCCTCATTATCTTCCGATTCCCAGTCCTTGACATTTATATTTATTTGTGATATAATGTATTCGGATTTTAGGGTTAAAATCCCGTGTTAAAATAAGAATAAAGGAGGTGTCTGATGACAACGATAGATATAAGTTTGCCGGGATTAATAATTATCATTCTTTTATCCATAATTAACGGGTATTTAATGGCAAGATCTTTTTTTGGTGTAAGAGGTCAGCCAGAAAGGTTGTCCGGATTACAACAAAAAAGGGGGGAGATAAGAATATTATCTCTCGTAGAAGAAAATGAAAAAAAATCTTTATTTTTCGAAGTGGATGATGTAGTATTTAAAGTGCCTGAGAATGAATTTGAATTTTTGAAAGATGGTGCCCCTATTGATTATTACACAATATTTAGTGGAAAAACTAAACATTTCATTAAAAAAAGCACCCTGGCCAAAGATGAAATTTTCATTGAAGTGTAGTGCCGGTGTTGCTTGCCAATTGCTTTTGAAAAAAAAACAAAAAATAGTTGGTTGGAGGGAATAAACTCTCTTGCCCGCTATTTTTTTATTTAAAAATCTACAAATCATTTTTTAAGTCTCGCAAAGTCTTTTCTGTGCTTGAAGAAACTTTTTTGGGTATTCTTATGCTTATCTCCACTAACAAATCTCCAGAAACAGACCAACCAAATCTTGGCAATCCCTTGCCTCTCAATTTCAAAATATCTCCATGCCTTGTCCCAGCAGGAATTTTTAATAATAATTCTTTTCCGTCTAAAGATTCAATCTTAACCTCGTCTCCCAAAATAGCAGAAACAACTGAAATTTCTTTTTTGATTATCAAATTTGGGCCCTGCCTTTCAAAAACCTTATGAGGCAAGACAATAATCTGAATAAAAAGATCGCCACTTTTTGTCCCCTTCTCTCCATCTTCGCCAGCATTAGCAACTCTTATTAATTGCCCCGATTCAACCCCAGGACGAATCTTAATCTTTACCGACTTATTGCCCATAATTCTTCCTGCTCCCTTACATTTCTTGCAAGAATTTTTTGCTTTCTTTCCCTGCCCAAAACAATCAGGACATTGCCTTATCTGAACAAATGAGCCAAAAAAACTCCGTCTCATTTCCTTGACCTCGCCTTTTCCTTGGCATTTATCACAAGATTCAAATTCAGAATCTTTTTCGTGTCCCCTTCCTTGGCAATCCTCACAACTTATCAATGTTTTATAATTTAATTCTTTTTCTGCTCCTGAGAGAACCTCCTCTAATGTTATTTCTAAGCCCGTCTTAATATCAGAACCTCCCCTCATAGTTGTTCTTCTGCCTCCCATATTCATTCCTCCTCCTCTAAATATCCCTTCAAATATATCGCCTAAATTTCCTTCAAAATTAAATCCCCCTCCTCCTTGATTGAAGCCAGAGAAATCAAAACCGGCAAATGGACCTCCTCCTTGAGAAGAAAATCCGCCACCAAAATCAGCCCTTCCAAATTGATCATATTGGGCTCTTTTACTTTTATCTGATAGCACTTGATATGCCTCGTTTATTTCCTTGAATTTTTTTTCGTCACCTTCTTTTTTGTCGGGATGATATTTGTGAGCTAATTTGCGATATGCTCTTTTTATATCATCCTCCGAAGCATTCTTATCCACCCCCAGTTTTTCATAATAATCACTCATATTTTTATTTGACATTATAATTTAACTTTAATTTAATAATAGACCCCATCTCTAATCTTCATTCATATAACTCACTATGAGAACCAATTGATAATAAATAATAAATATCATCGCTTATCTTTTGATAAACTAAACGAACATCTCCAGTAATGTTTATACTTCTACAATCACTAAATTCACCATGTAATTTATGATTATTAAGAATTAAATCAAATTCATTTTTTATAAAAATATCCAGGCGCTCACTGAATTGATTTTTACCCTTTTTGGATAATTTCTCATACATCCCCCTTTTTATAATCTTCATTGGCTTTTTTAATAATATCTTTTAGCATTTTTGATGGCCTTATAGACGAAGCAACAGAAAATGTTATTTCTTTTTCCTGAACAAATTGTTTAAGAAAAGCATTCATAATTGTGCTTAATGGAATGCCCATCTGCTCGGCTATCTTTTGAGCTGATATTTTCAAACCCTTATCCGTTTTTATATTTAGAATGGTTTTATTTTTAGTATTTGTATTCATATACCAAAGTATATATAAAGGTATAATTAAAGTCAAGAAATAATTGATTTCAATTCCTGCAATAATTCATCAAACTGCTCATCTGCCCCCCCCAAATTGTTTTGATGTAATAATTCATATTTTTAATTAAATTATTTTATAATAAAACCCCCATCTCGACATAAACGGAGCAGGGGCTTTTGCCCTCTAAATATGTATGTATTTTAACATTTTTTTAGACAAGAGACAAAAAAAGAGATTATGATTTTTTAATATAGGCACCTCAAATTTTAAGATGGGAGATAAAACCATCTTTGATAATGCTGATTGTTTAATTAGGAATAGGGATATGAATCAGATTTACTGGAATATATCAGAAAAATTTGATATATTATAAAGCATATGAAAGATAATTTTTATAATATATATTGCGATGAGAGTAGTGTAGATAACCCCAATAGAAAATTTATGACAATAGGGGCTTTGTTTATTAAAAGAAATATTATTCCTGAAATAAGAAAAAAAATCAAAGAAATACAAAGCAAGCATCGCATTAAAGGAGAATTGAAGTGGGTAAAAACATCGCGAAAAACATTAAAATTTTACAAAGAGTTATTTAACTATTTATTTTCTTTACCAAATTCAAATTTGGAATTCAGAACAATAGTTATAGATAAAAGCAGAGTTGATTATAAAAAATATCATGATGAAGATAGGGAATTAGCTTTTTATAAGTTTTATTATTTTTTATTAAAAAATAAGTTGAGTTTCGGTAATTTTTATTATATATTTTTAGATTTTAGACCTAGTAAAAGTAAAAATAATGTGAGGAGATTAAAAGAATTTCTGTCTTTCACTAGTAATGATTCTATAAAATGGATGCAAGCCTATTCATCGGATGAAAATATATTCATTCAAATATCAGATATATTAACTGGTGCTATCTCTTATTGTAATAATGAGTCTAATAAAAATGGAAGTAAAGATGAATTAATTAGAATAATAGCTAAATCCATTGGAAGAAATAATTTGAACTTTTGCTCTAATTTAAGAGAGGAAAAATTTAATATTTTCTGTGTTAATTTAGATAAAAATAAATAGAATTATGATGAATGGGCTATGCACAATTTTTTTAAGATCAGAGGATGATTACATAAATAAATTCTGTGAAGAATATAAGAATCCGATAGAAACACCTGATGGATTTATAATAAAATGTACTTGTCTGAGAAAAACTGCCATTCATTTTATATATGGGAGTTTTAAACCCGCCAAATTTCAAAAATCAAGGGCTCAAAGATTATTATGGGCAAAATATATCTTGTTAAATCCCGACGAAAGAAAATTATTGATTGATAAAAAGACCAACAATATAATATTTTTCTTCGATAAAAATAGAAAATATTATGCTGTTATATGCAGACCAATTGATGAGAGCAAAAAAATTTTAGAATTGATATCAGGATTTATTGTTAGCGGAAATAGAATAACTGCTTATAGAGAGGCTAATCCACCGTATGAATATTTTAAATAAAAAAGGGCTTTTGATATCCTCAACAACCCTTCAGAAAAGGCATGGTAACAAGATATGCCATTAGGCATACTCCCTATTTCAGCTTCGTATAGAAGCACTCTTATTATAACAAAGTAAAAATTAAAAAACAAGCAAATCTAAATGTGGATAATGTATTACCACCACCTCCCTACGGACTTAAATCTGTTTATTGAAACATCCTTAAGGCAACTGCCTCTTTTTGTTTTGTATTTCTCATTACTTCTCCCAGTTCATAATTTATCTATTAACAAATCAAATGATTTTGCTCCGACTATCCAAGCCCCTGTATTAAATAACAAAGGACAAACTTTTTTATCTAAACACTCTTTGATAATGGCAAATTTAATATCTTCTCTTTTCATTTTCTCTGAATTGATAATCCCAATTTTAAATGCCACTCTCTCAACCCAAGTATCAACTGGCTGGCAATATTTAAAATCTTCTTTCTTTAAATATTTTTCTAATTGATAAATCATTATCACATCTCGCAAATAAAATGATGACAACTTATCCCCGACACAATAGATTTTATTCAATTCATCAAATACATCTTTGATGTTTCCTTTTTTAATTTTATCTATTGTATATTTAACAATATTTTTATCATAACCATTCAGCAAAAAAACAAAATCCAAAACCTCTAAAACCATTTTTCTATCTTTATGATTATTAACTTTGTTTGATTTTAATTTATCATCAAGCAATTTTTCATTGAAGTTTTCAAAATCAAAATTATCTAAAACTTCTATTGTTCTTTTTTCAAATTTTTCTGATAATTCATCCCTTCTTCCGCGATAAAAAACCTTACCAAATAAAAACTTCAATGCCTCATACCAATCATTTTTAATCTTATTTTTATTAGCAATTTGTTTGTTTATAATTTCCTCT
>JBFFCO010000006.1:0-13650 GCA_041559835.1 Minisyncoccia bacterium
CAAGGAAATGAAATTTCCTATATTTTTCCCCGATGCCACATGGGGGGTTGTGCGAAGCATCTCATCTTTTGATATAAAATCATCAGGAATAGAAGGAATTGTTGTGAATGGATACCATCTGCCCCAAAATCCCGGATTGTCCGTAATAAAGGAATTTGAAGGAATTAAAAAATTTATGAATTTTGATGGCTGGATTGTTTCCGATTCTGGGGGATTTCAGGTTTTATCGTTGATTTATGGAAACTCATCAATGGGAAAAATAACTGACGAGGGAATGATAATGAAGAAGGGACAAGGAGGAAAAACAAAAAAATTAAAATTCACTCCTGAAAACTCAATTGTCGCCCAATTTGATATTGGGGCAGATATTTTAATTTGTTTAGATGATTGCCCGAAGCAATCCGCCAAAAAAGAGCAGTTATTAGAGAGTGTGAATAGAACAATTGATTGGGCAAAGAGATGCAAAATAGAATTTGAAAATCAAATTAAAAAAAGGAAATTGAGTGATAAAAATAGACCAATATTATTAGCTGTTGTTCAGGGTGGGGAAGATAAGGAATTAAGAAAAAAATGTGCAGATGAGTTGATAAAGATTGGATTTGATGGATATGCTTTTGGTGGTTGGCCGATAAGTAAAGAAACTGGAAAGATGAACTTGGGAATATTAAAATTAGTATGCGACTTACTTCCTAATGATAAGCCAAAGTTTGCCTTGGGAGTTGGAAGTGTTGAGGGAATAGTTGAAGGTGTTAAAATGGGATATAATATTTTTGATTGTGTTTTACCGACAAGAGATGCAAGACATAAGCGACTTTATGTTTGGAAAAAGGATATTGATAAAATAAATCCCCTTGTCGATAAAGATTTTTGGGAGTTTTTGTATATTGATAAGGAGAAGCATTACAGAGATAAGAATCCAGTGAGTGATTATTGTGATTGTTTTACTTGTAAGAATTATTCAAAAAGTTATTTGAGGCATCTTTTTGAGATAGAGGATTCCTTATCTTGGCGATTAGCCACAATCCACAATCTAAGATTTTATGCCCAATTAATTGAGGCGATTAGAAAAAGAAAAAATCCTTCTATATAATAATTCAGATTGAAATATTTTTTATTTATGCTAATAATATAATTAGGTTTGATTAACCTAATAAATTAACAACGAAAAAAGGAGGATCGTATGAAACAATTTTTGATTGTTTTAATTGTTTGCATGTTTGTTTTGTCAGCCAATATCTTCGGTGGCGAGAAAAACGATGAGAAGGGCGATAAGAAAGACAATGGGAAACTTGATTTGGCTTTTATTTCTGTTAGTGCTGGCGGAGATGCCATCTCGCCCGGATTCACCGCATCAGCTTTCTTTGAAGACGATAGGGGCAACGAACTTAAAATTAAAGGAAGTAGTGATGGTATGTCCTATGTGGCTTGTTTTCTTAAACTTCCATTAATTGAAGTAGGGCCATATATCGGATATTATCTGGCGGACAAGAACACCCCCGACCCCGATGTTTTTAATATAGGACTATATGCCAAATCTTCGGTTGGCGGTTTCCTGACCCTTTTTTATTGGAAGGGGTGGAAATTTGCTGATGATAAGGAGCAGAGTTGGAAAATTGGAAAGTTTCTTGACATGTGGGGGGCTTATTTAAGTATTTGGCTAATTGATGTGGGATACTCTCACCTCAATCTTGATGGGGCAAAAAGTCATATTCCCGGAATATATCTGAGCATACCTATTAATAAGAATTTTATGATTTTCGCCGGTGCGGATTGTAAGATCGATGCTGGTAAAAACAAGGAGAAAAGAGAAGAGATGTTATTTAAATTTGGGCTAGTATATAGCCCTAAAAAGTGACATCTTGTCAGTAATAATGGTCAGGTTTCCAGTGAGAATCTCATGGGAAATTTGGCCTATTTTTTTACTCCCCTCACGAATAAAATCTATTTTTACTTTGATTCCTTTTTGAAATGAATGATTAAGAATACCCTGCCCCCCCGCCGAAGGTGGATGTGTCCACCTTCGGCGAAGAATCTTCGTTTTGCCATGGTTTTTAGACCCCCGCCTGCGCGGGGGTGACAGAAAGAAAAGCATATAATATCGCATAAAAAACATTTCGTGATTTAAGGCAAATATTATTGTTGCGATATCAAAAATTTGATTTGACTTTTTTTTAATATTGAATATAATGGTAATAATCTTGATAGGAACGATATATTGGATCTCATCTTGCATCTCATAGTCGCACTTATCAAAGAGAACATAGTACTGCTGATTATTAGTACAATAGTAAGTCGGTTGGGTCAATTTCTGAACGAAAAAATAAGACAAAACTTTGGCTGGCTGGCAAAATTAAAAAGTTATTTATTAAAGCGACTTCTTGATAAGAAGTTTGTTTTTGTTTTCAAAGAAGGTCAATTTAGAGTGATGTTTTTCATTATAATAATATCAGCCGCCATTGTCGCCGGCATCAATTTTGGAGGACAAGGATATTTAGCAGCGATAGAAAGGTCAAATAACAAAATAATGGGAGGTTTAGATGAGGACATTATTGAATCTTATGAATCTGGTGAGGCGATTTTGCCCGAGCAATTAAAAAATCAAGATAATTATCAGCAAGACAATGGCATAATAGAAAGCAATAATTTTATAAATTATAATTCATTAACAAATTTTGGAATAAATAATCTCTCTAATAATGGAGAAGTGAGTGGAATAAGGATGTATTCCGTAAAATCTGGCGATAGCATTTCAAAGATTGCAGAAAATTTTGGAATAGATAGTAGCACAATAATTTGGGCGAATAATATCTATAGAAATCAAATTTTTTCAGGCCAGGAATTAATTATTCTTCCTGTGTCGGGTGTTCTCCATAATATTGAGATAGATGATACAATTGAGGGAATAGCAAGGCAATATCAGGGAGATGTTGATGAGATAAAGGAATTTAATAATATAGAAGGGGATAATTTAAAATCAGGTCAGGCGATAATCATTCCCGGAGGAAAAATTTCAAGTAGTAGTAAAATTTCCACAAAAGTTGTTGATGCCAACCTCCCTTATTATCCCGATTATTATCTAATTCCAACGACAGGGATTAATTGGGGCGAGATTCATTACAAAAATGCTGTTGATATTGCTAATAGTTGTGAGACAGAGGTTGCTGCTTCAGCCGATGGATTGGTGTTGGAGGCAGGGAATTATAATGGTTATGGGAATTATATAAAGATACAGCATGATAATAATACCGAGACCGTTTATGCTCATTTAGATAAGATATTAGTAAGCAAGGGGGCTTTTGTCGCAAGAGGATCGTTAATAGGTCTTATGGGAAATACTGGTAATTCTACTGGTTGCCACCTTCATTTTGAAATAAGGGGGGCTAAAAATCCTTTTGGCAATGCCCTTTAATTATGCCTTTAAATAGGTTATAATAGAAATAATCAAAAAGGTCGGTCGGTTTTAATAAGATTTTATATATAAAAACATGAGTAAAGACGAATTAATTGATTTAGTAATGGAAAATGCTGGATTGGACTCAAAGGCAGTAGCTCAAAGAGTTGTAAATGCTGTTTTTGATGGAATTACCTCCGAGTTGTCCAAAAAGGGCGAGGTTAATATCACTAATTTTGGTTCTTTCAAGGTTTCTCACCGAAAGGCGAGAATGGGAGTAAATCCAAAAACAGGTGAGAAAATCCAGATTGCGGCCACTACTGTGCCTAAGTTTAAGGCAGGTAAGGGTCTTAAGGATGCAGTCAAGTAAGTAGCAGGATATTTACATTCAATTTATGCTAATAAAAACAACCCCTTTTTATGGGGTTGTTTTTATAGAGGTGTGTGATTTAGGAACCACTTATCTTTTCATAAAATAATATTAAATACTTCAATCACACCCCGCCAAAGGCGGGGTGTGATTTAGAAATTACAACCTCGTCTTTTAATAAGGCGATAATTATGCTATTCTGTATGATAATAATTGGAGAGTTGTGCCGCCCTAAACCAGAGTCGCTGAAGGCGACACGGTATAGGATTGCACAACTCATGGAATACAAATTATTGGAGAGTTGTGCCGAATGGTAAGGCAGCAGCCTGCTAAGCTGTGCCCGGGCAACCGGGTTGTGGGTTCGACTCCCACACTCTCCGCCTTCGCTCGCCGAAGCGACGAGCTACGGCGGACGCAGTCCGCCAAAGATCTTTGCGAAGGAGAGATTCGCCTCGCTTAAATTTAAACGACAGCGAGTTTCAAAAATCTTTATCTTTATAATTCAGATTCTTTGAAAGAACATAAAAATATGTATTTCGTATATATTTTAATATGTTCAGATAAAAAGCCCTACACTGGATGTACTGATAATCTAAAAGAAAGAATTGAAAGGCATCAAAAAGGACATGTTCCAGCCACAAAGAACAGGAGACCAATCAATCTATTTTCATATATTGTTTTTCAAGATAAATATACTGCTTTCAATTTTGAAAAATATCTAAAATCAGGCTCAGGTCGGGCTTTTATAAATAAACATTTTTAAAATAACTTGAAAGAGAAAAAATAAAATGGCAAATAAAAAATATACAAATGAACGGCAAATTTATTGGGATATAGAGCCTCACATTCTTTATGATTATGTAAATTTTGCTAATAGATTAAGACCTTTGCAAATGATGGAATGCTCCTATAATAAATACACCATGAAGCAGGACGGGAAAAGAATGTATCTTGTAATTTTAACTGAATTATACCAAAAGAGCCTTGAAGATTTAGCAGTTATATTGCTGGGATTGTTCAGGAGATTTAATAAAGATTTGAGTTGTGGATATCAGAAAAAATTTAATGTTGTAGAAACTCCAATATCTCACACTATTATCAATTACAGAACTAAAGATGCTACTATAAAAAATATTATTGATAAATGTCCAACAAGGGAAAAATTTATTAATAATTTAAAAATAAATAGTTTAAATTCCTTGCCAGTAAATTTTGTGCTTCCTTATCTAAATGTAAATAATTTTTGCAACGAGGTTTATGAGAATATTATTGCTTGGAAGGGGGACCAAGAAAAGAGGTTTAAAATTTACAATAAAATAAAACACGGGATGTCTGTTGTTGGCAGTGCGCAGATTTTAAATAATAAGAACAAAAATTTCCCAGCGGTTATTTATTCCGATGAAGAGGCCGATTTGTCGGACCACCCCCTAATAGTTCATTGCTTTCATTTTGCAGAGGATGAATTTATATTACTACATAATGGGGTAATAAAAATAAGCGATTGTATTAGAGACCTTATTGCTATTTATATGTGCAAAAACTATCCCGATTTTCTAAAAGCAAAAGGGTTTTCATCACCACTTCTTTTTTTCAGACAAAGAAACCCCAAGTCTGAATTTAAATGACTAAATTTTTTATTTCCAAAAATTATCATCAATAGCAAAAATATAAAAAGACAAAAGACAATAAGATTAAAAACAATCATTCAATTAAAACTAAATCGGGCAGCCATTATTATTGGATGGACCAAATTGAGTAGGGCACTCATCAACATCATCGGTTAATCCATCTCCATCATAATCCCCATAAGGGCAGCCATCATTGATTCTTGGTCCGTAATCATTAGGGCATGGGTCCATACTATCAATAATCCCATCTCCATCTGCATCATCAATTATCGGACAACCATTATTATTAGATGGACCAAATTGAGTAGGACACTCATCAACATCATCATTTAATCCATCTCCATCAGTATCAGAAATATTATGAACACAAAGACCAGTTGATTGGTCGCAATAATCAGTTGTTGTTGGGTCCCCATCTTCACAATTTCTGAGAATATTTACACATTTTCCCTTGTCGCACATATCAAAAGTGCAAAGATTATCATCGCCACAAACAAAAGTGCTATAAATGCAAGAACCAGAAATAGGGTCGCATCTTTCAGTGGTGCATAAATCATTATCATCGCAATCTTTGGCTATATTGCTACAAGATTTTGTTGTTGGATTATAACTATCAATAGTGCAAGGATTATCATCATCACAATAATAATCTATAGTTGTAGTAGAATCTTTTATTTGGGGGCAAGATTGACTGGTAATAGACACTTGAGATATCTCATCGGGGGAAATAATTCCAAATAGACTCATATCTATAGAATACTCGGTAATTCTATTTTCTTTGACAGAAAAAAACCGCATATCTATTATGGCACTATGAATAAATCTAATGCCAACATTAAGGCAATGACTCCCTTTGTTATTAAGGGATACCTTTAATTGATTATCTCTTTCATCAAAAAAGACATCTTCAATTTCTATATTTGCCATTGGGCAATCTTTTGATTTATCAATTTTCTCCACACAATATCTTTCCATTTCTTCATATGAGGATTTAATATCTCCTGCAGAAATTGTATATTTTATATTAGGGCACTCCTTAACTGCAATAAACATTTCTGAAATTTCTTGAAAAAAGTTAAATGTTTTAATATGCCTAATGGGAATTTTATGTTGAGTAATTTTATTAGCCAAAGCTGAGAAAAAACTAATTTCAGTTTTTCCATTATGAATAAGGTAAAAATTAATATCTAAATCTTTTTCTCCTTTGTTTTCGGTATACAAATTTATTTCTTCGGATTCGGGATTATAATACAAGCCATAAACAGAAATATCCACCTCTGAACAAATATCAACTTTTTTAACTTCGTCCTTTTTTTCTTCTGTCTCGCTTGATATTTTTGCTTCTTCTTCTTTTTCTTTTAGTGCTTCAGATTCTTTCTTTTCTTGTTCTATGGTTTCTTCTGCGGGAAATTGCTCCAATACTTTTTTACTCTCCTCTACAACCTCTACGATTTTGTCAAAAACTTCTTTAATGTTCTCTCCTTGTTTTTCTGCTTCGTCTTTTTCATTTTGGGCTAATTCTATTAGTTGTTCATATCTTTGGGTGGCTTTATTTATGGCTTCTTGTTTCTTTCTTGCAATCATTATTTTAATTTCCTCTATTTTTTCTTGGGCATATTTTAAGGCCTTCTCAGCCCTTTTCTTTTTGGAAAAAGTAAAAAACATCCCTATTTTTTCGCCAATTGTGTCTAAAAAATATATGGGGCTATCTGGGGTTAATCCTGCTTTTTTATTTTTTGATATGGAGGGAGATTGATTGGGAGCAGAAGTTTCCCCTACATTATTTTCTTCGGCAAAAACGGAGGGTGTTAGCAAAAATGAAGAAATTAATATTAAAAAAATAATTTTTTTCATATTTTTGATTTATAAAAATCCCCGACTAAATTATCGGGGCTTCAAACCCTCTCAAATCATTTCTCTCTTTATATATTAATTCTATATCAAAATATATTAAAAGACAATAAATACCTTGAATTCGAAATATCTTTTTCTATAACTTTATATATTTCTATTTCTGTCACCTCTGCGAAGGCGGGAATCTAAAAAATGAGAGAAACATGAGACCCCTGCCTTCGCAGGGGTGACAACGAAACAATGAAGAGAGATTTTTATATAAGAGATTACACATTATCAAACCCCCCCGCCGAAGGCGGGGGGGTTTGATTTGATTTTGTATTTTTACAATCTCAATAAAAATCAAGATCTATTTTCTTTTTCTAAATCGTAAAAACCAAACAATATAGATAACCAAAACTAATGTCGCAGAGACAACTAAATCAACAAAGAGAGATGGATTAAACCTGCTTTTAGCGGCCCCTTTTTGTATCCCAACATCATCAGAAGAGGGCATTAGCCCACATTCTTTTCTTGCTTGAGCGACACAACTACTATACTTTCCATGATTTCCTGAATATTCCTCCCCATCTCTAAAATCCGTGAAGGAATCTCCCTGAACACAACATTTCTCATCTACACATTTGTTTCCGGTTATAGGGCTACATAGTGGTGGTGGAAAATTGTTTAAATAATCCCTGCAATCACAATCATAACAAACAACTCCGCTATTGCCATTGATTAAATCCCGGACAACATCACAATTTTCTCCCATATTATCGCAACCATAACAAACATAACCATCTAATTCGCCTGTATCGTCGGGACCATAATAATACCAATCACCACCAACCCTACACTCATCAAAGTATAAGTTGGGATAAACGGAAAGATACCAAGAGCATCCAAACTCACTTGAAGAGAAATATGGATAGTCTCTTGGGCTTTCTTCTCCTTCGCAACCAGGTATTCCTACACAAACTTCTGCTCCATTTGTATAATTAACAAAACCTAATCCGCTTAAAATAATAAAAGCCGATAACAAAAAAATAAATTTTTTCATATCTTTGGATTGTATTTTATTTATACTAATCAAAGATAAAAACTTCATTTTTTTATCAGGACTATTTCACACCAAATAAAATTGGATGTTCCTTATTTGAATAGCATCTCGACCATTTACTTAATTTTAAATAACCATTTCCTTATTGCAGAATGGTTGAAAAATATGATAAGCCCAATATACCCCCACCCCGCCTTCGGTGGCGGCGGGGTGATGACAAGGAGGAGGGGGGGATAATTTTTCTATTCCGTAATTAAAAAGAATCAATTCAAATTGATGTGAAGTCGGGGAAATACATTTCTGAAATGACCCAAGAAGAACAAGGCGATTTTTGGAAAAGAATGATGGGAGAACCATTAGAAAAATTTGTTAAGGAGGCATTGGGAATCTAAGTCAGGAGCATCGGCTCCTGTTTTTTTGTTTGAAGGAGAAGGAATGGAGAGAATTGCATGGTTGAGATTCCCGCCTTCGCAGGAATGACAAAGGGGTGAAAATCTAAAATGTGAATAAGTTGTGGAATAGTTTGGGGATATAATTATCTCCGCCTCAAAAAACCCTTTAATTAAGGGCTTTTTTTATTTTTGAAAAATAAATTTTTTAGATAAAAAATGATTTTGAAATTTTTTAAAAGTGGTGTAGAATATAATCGTTGTGGGGAATTGTGGATAAGTATGGGGATATGTATGCCCTTTTGTGGATAAGTAAGATGTTGATTATTTCTCCTGCTTGTTCCTTTTGTAAAGAAAAACACCCCGTCTCGCCAAGAGGCGAGCCACCCCTCTGTGAGAGGGGAATTATAAGACCCTCCTTCGTCAACCCGCCTTCGCTAAAGCTACGGCAGGGCAGGGGACTTCGGAAGGGCAAGCAAGATTAACAATCCCAAAGAAAATCAAGATTATTTTTATATCTTCCCCGCCCGCTTTCGCGGGCGGGGAAGATGTGGAAATTACAATTACTATTAATCAATAAAAAATAAATTATCTAATTATCTCTTATTAAAAATACAACCTATGTTCTTTGGAGAATACCATCACAATTTAGATGAAAAAGGGAGGCTGGCAATACCAGTCAAATTTAGGTCGGCCCTTAAAAACGGAGCTGTTGTCGCCAAAAGTTTAGAGGGGGCATTGGCAATATATCCAAGAAAAGACTGGCAGGATTTTGCTACAAAATTAAGTGGGCTTCCAATCAGCCAAAAGGATGCAAGATCTTTCTCAAGATTTTTCCTCACAAGTGCAATGGAAGTTGATTTAGATTCTCAAGGAAGAATATTGATTCCGGATTATTTGAGAAAATATAGTGAGATGAAAAAGAAGGCAGTCATAACTGGTCTTGGTCAAAAGATTGAGGTTTGGGATGAGAAGAAGTGGGGGGATTATAAGGATAAGGCGGAAAAGAATTCTGTTGAGACAGCGGAGAAGTTGGGTGATTTAGGAATTTAGATTTTGTTTTGCTGTTGGTTGATAATTTAATATAGGAGAAACACACCATCTGTTTTCGGCGGGACGTAATAAATTATTTATAATTTAAACTTCTCAGCCATGTTGAAATTGCGAAGCAATTTTTTACGTGGCGAGGCGAAACCCGCCTTCGTCAAAGACTACGGCGAGGCGAAACCCGCCTTCGTCAAAGACTACGGCGAGGCGAAACCCGCCTTCGCTAAAGCTATGGCGGGCGAAGAAAAAACCTGTCTTCGCACATCGCTTGTTGCTTTGTGCAAAAACAGGTTTGATTGATCGAGATTATTTGTTCTTTTGTTTGTTTCGACTAGGGATTTTAATAAGGATAAGCCAAAGAATTTGCAGGGTAATAACCAAAATCAAGTAGATGTTGATATTTATTATTATGTGGGGGTAAGATAAATGGAATAATCCTGCCCCAAACAATATTGGCCAAAGTGTAAATATGAGCATAAAGACTGGGCCAAATATTATCATTATCATCCCACACCTCCTTGTTCTTGACTATTCTCAATGATTTCAAAAATACTTTCTTCAGGAGAAAGACTTTTCGTCAAAAAGTGACCCAGGTGATTCGCCAAAGCACTTTTTACAGCATCTTCTTCAATATAATTTTTTAAGCTGGTTCCGTGTTTGATTGGATGTTTCATTTTTTCATCAAAATACAAGGTCGCCATAATCATATCAATCCCATAATTTTCACAAGGACTGATCTTAATATAGATTTTAGGTTTTTCATTACTCATTTAAGCACCTCCTTGTTCTTCATTATTCTCAATGATTTCGAAATTTCCTCTCATGAAGTTCTCAAATGCCCGAGTTAAGGCTTCGCTTCTGCTATAATGACTCACTCCTATTCCTCCCCCTGCTCGTTTTTTCATTTCTTCATCAAGATATAGTATCGCCTTGTATTTAATTTCACAATGCTGGTGATATTCTATCTCAACATAGATTTTAGGTTTGTCTTTCATTTTCAGCCTCCTGATGTTGCTACCAAAATAACCATAAAAACCAAGAATGCTCTAGCGAGACTTATCCCGATTAAAATCATTCTTCTGAATTTCTGATTTTTCGGTGGCTCGTTTAATTCTTTCTTCTTGTTCTTGTCAATTGGCGATTTTGCTTTACAAATCATTCTTCTTTTACCCATTTTAAATACCTCCTAATATTTTTTAAATTTTAATTTTCAACTTACCAATATCTATTTAATAACAAAAATAAAAATTTGTCAATATGCATATACCAGTATTATTAAAAGAAACAATAGACTTACTCAACCCTCAATCAAATGAGAATTTTGTTGATTGCACTATCGGAGAGGGCGGGCATAGTTTAGCAATCTTACAAAAAACATCTCCTTTGGGAAAAATATTGGGGATTGATTTAGATGTTGAAACATTAGAGAGGGTAGGCAAGAAATTAGAGTCATATAAAGAGCGGACGATTTTAGTTCAAGACAACTTTAAAAATTTGGAAAATATTTTAGAGAAATCAAATTTCAAAAATATTTCAGGGATATTATTTGACTTAGGAATGAGTTCTATATCATTAGAGGAATCAGAGAGGGGATTTAGTTTTCAAAAAGAAGAGCCACTTTTGATGAATTATGGGAGTGATTATATATTTACCGCTTCTGAAATTGTAAATGATTGGTCAAGAGAGGATATTGAAAAAATATTAAAAGATTTTGGGGAGGAAAGATTTGCTAAAAATATTTCTCAAGAAATTGTAAAAAGGAGGGTGGATTATCCAATAAAGACGACGATTGATTTGGTGGAAATAATAAGATCGGCAATTCCTAAGAAATTTCAGCGAGGAAAGATTCATCCAGCAACAAAGACATTTCAAGCGATAAGAATTGCAGTAAATAATGAGTTAGAAAATATTCAGTTGGGATTAGAGGGGGCAGTAAATTCATTGGAGAAGGGCGGAAAGATTGCAGTGATTAGTTTCCACTCTTTAGAGGACAGAATTGTGAAGTGGTTTTTTAAGCAAAAGAAAGAAGAGGGGGTTTTAGAAATTTTGACGAAAAAGCCAATTACTCCTTCTGACAAAGAGATGGAAAATAATCCTCGAGCAAGGTCGGCAAAGTTAAGGGTGGCAATGGTGATATGATGTCGTTAAAATAAAAAATTACCCCGCCTTCGCTAAAGCTATGGCGGGCAAAGAAATATGACAGTGATAAGTTTCAAACAAAATAGCTTTAATAATAAAGCAAAAAGAACGGTCTCAAAAAGAAGAAATTCTTCTACTCGTTCTATTTCAATAAATAGAGGAACTATTATATTAAATATAATGCTTCTTGGTTTAATTATTTCCCTAATATCAATATATTGCATCTCAATAGCAAGGACGACAAGTTGGCGATTAGATGTGAGGAGTTTGGAAAAGAAAATATTAACATTGGAAGAAAAGAATGCAGAATTGAAGATGTCGTCGTCGCAAAATCAGAAAGGCGGAGAATTAGAAAATAATATTTATAATAATTTTATTTATGAGGACTGGCCAGAGTATTTTTCTTTAAGTGGCGAAAATAATAATCCCATCAATGATCAATTAGGATTATTGGAAAGATAGGATTTTTAGATGATGTGGATAATTATTATTGATTTTTAATAGATTTGTTATAAGATAAGGATACTATGCTCACCGGTTCTGCCTTTGGCAAGACCGGTTTTTTTATTGTATAATCAAGATAATGAAAATAGCAATTTATATTGATGGAAGCAATTTCTATAAATACCTCAAAGATAAAGAAATTTCCTTGCCAAAAGGAAAAAAGTTTAATTTCAAAAAATTTGTTAATTATTTAGTTGGCAGCAATGAATGTATTTCAAAAAGATATTATGTAGGAATAATGAGAAACTATGACAAATCAGAAAATAGCCAAAAATTAATAAAGGGTCAGCAAAAATTTTTAGCAAAAATGAAGAATGATGGATTTATTATTAAAGAAGGAAAAATCATCTATGATGGTGGAAAAATTAGGGAAAAGGGGACAGATGTTAAAATTGCTGTTGATTTAGTTGTTGGAGCAAGCGATGATTTATTTGATAAAGCTATTTTGATAAGTTCTGATACGGATTTAATTCCAGCAGTAAATTATTTAAAATATAAAAATAAGGATTTAGAATATATAGGATTTTCTCATGCCCCATCTTTAGCCCTGATTAAACATTCTAATTTTAGTCGGCTCCTATCAAAAGAGGATGTTTTTAATTTTTCGGAATGATATAATAAAAAAATATTTTGCGGATGTATTTAAAAATGGTAGAATAATTAAAATATGAAATTTGAATATATATACATTGATAAAGAAGATGATGTTTCCAAGATAGTGGAAAAAATTTTAGATTCAAAAAGTGATAACTGCATCCTATTTATTCCAGACGATGCAGATGTCGCCGACAGCATAGTCAATTTTAAATTAATATTAAGAGAAGCAAAAGCAGGCAAAAAGAATGTTTTCTTAAATTCCGATAGCGATGAAATAAAGAAAATGGCAGAAAAAGCCGGCTTTACCGTTGTTGAATATCAAGGAAATAAAAAAAGCAAAAACAAAAGAAAGGGCCCATCCTTTATATTAGACATATCTCCTCCAAAAAAAGAAGAATCAAAGAAAAAGAGAACAACAAGCAAAAAGAAGATAGAAAAAGACGAAGAGGGGGATGATGCTGATGAGATAGATGACGATAAAGATAAAAAATCAAGAGGAAAAAGAAAAAAAATGGAAGATATAAGGGATGAATATAGCAGTAGAAAATCAAGAAAGATGAGCGAGGCGAAAAATGGCGGATGGAAGATGAAAAAAGTTATTGCCGTTGTAATATTATTATTTATTGTAATATTCTTCCCATTTTACTTATTTACAAAAGCAGATGTTACGGTAATAAGCGAGAAATATA
>JBFFCO010000007.1:0-13391 GCA_041559835.1 Minisyncoccia bacterium
GGTGATGATAGAGTGGTTGGTGTTGTAATAAT
Source organism: Minisyncoccia bacterium (assembly GCA_041559835.1). Taxonomy (GTDB): domain Bacteria; phylum Patescibacteriota; class Minisyncoccia; order UBA6257; family JAAZHW01; genus JBFEPE01. The sequence goes on from JBFFCO010000007.1 coordinate 33, forward strand.
TTTTGAATGATGGATAAATTGCTAATCACCCCCCGCCTACGGCGGGGAATTACAAGACAAGAAAAAAGCGAGAATGATAAAGAAGGGAATGAAAATCCCTGCCTCAGCCATGTTGAAATTGCGAATCAATTTTTTACGTGGCGAGGCGAAGAAAAATAATTATGCTTAGTTTGAATAAAAAATATATAAAAGGAGTAACCTTATTAGAAACATTGATATATGTTGCTATTTTTGCTGTTGTCGCTGGTGGGCTGATAGGAATTTTGTCAGGCACAATAGATGTCGTAAGTAAGGAAGATGCCATAAACGAAGTTGACGAGAACTTAAGGCAGGCGATTTCAATAATGGGTGATAGAATAAGGAGTGCTGATATAATTCAGAGTGCAACAAGCACAACACTGGTTTTGAAAATGGCAACGACAAGTCCTGGTGGTTTTTCTACTACAACATTTTCCGTTTCTAATGAAATGCTATACTTGACAGAGGGAGATAATGACCCCATTGCTGTTATTTCTGATAAAGTGAAGGTTGATAGTTTGGAATTTACAAAAATTTCTATGCCGGGGGCAAAGGGTGGGGTGAGAATAAACATGAGTTTAATTTATAATAGCGATAAAGCATCCCTTTCGTTTAGTAAATCTATTCTTTCTACAATAAATAGGGCAGTTGCGATTACATTCAACGAGGATGTTTTGCCAGGAGTGGATAATTCATATAATATTGGTTCATCTGGCAATTTCAGATGGAGAGATGGATATTTCTCTGGCGGATTGAGTATTGATGGTGGGGTGACATCATCCCAGTTTTGTTTATCTGATGGTTGCCAAACATCATGGGCTGATTTAGGATTATGGACAGCAAATGGCGATGACATTTATTATAATACTGGCAATGTGGGAATTGGAACAACGACACCACTTTATGCCCTTCATATTGTTGGTGATAGCCCTGCTATAGTCTCTAATTATACTGGTAATAGTGGTGGCTCATATATTAATACATCTGATACTTACGGTTTTATGGGAACTTTTGGCGGTGCTTATCCATTAAGGATTGTTTATAATAACAATTGGAGGATGGAGTTAGATGATATTATTACAATAAGAGATGGGTATGATTTTCAAGTAGATACCGATGCCTTATATGTTGATGCTTCGGGAAATAAGGTAGGAGTTGGGACAATAAGTCCCAAAGCAAAATTAGATGTAACTTCTGGGTCCACATTTCCAATTGGTTTTAGTGCAAATAACAATGGAGCTACTTCTACAAGTATATTTGGTGGTTATATTGGCTACAATTCACAAGGTGGTGGCGGGGGTATTGATATTATTGACAGTTGGGATGATGCGGGTAGACTAAATGTTCTTCGTGTCATGAAACTTGATGGAGGATCTTTTACAAGATTGCTTCTTGTGGATAACGATGGAAATGTTAACTTAACAGGTGCTATTATTCCTGATAATGCTTGTGGAATTTCAGGATCTGCCCTAGTTTTTATGGAGAGTGTTGTGGATGGAAACTCTGTTGTGCTTCCGTCTATGCCGGGGCAAGGGGCTGGAATGGTTTGTTCGGGTAAAATTACGGCAATTTCTACTACATGTAATACGGCTGATGCCTCAAATTATACATCTTTTGAGGGGAGGATAAATGGTGTGGCTCAGTCTTGTGATACAAATGATGTTAAGATTGCTAATAATACTTATTCAACAACTGGTTGTAATGTCTCTTTTTTGGCAAATGATATTGTTGGTTGTTATTCCAAAACAAAAATTGGCACTGGTGTTAAGGATTGTGTATGCACTTTATTTGTTCGTTTTGATTAATTTAAAATGATAATAAAAACAAGAAAAAAAATATTTTGGGTGTTATTTGCCTCCTTTATATTAGTGGGTGGTTTTTTGGTAATGCATTCATTTGGCTATCGATTAAATGCTAAAGAATTAGAATTTGTTCAAACAGGTGGTCTTTATTTGGAGACAACACCAAGAATAACGGATATATATTTGGATGGGGAAATAATAAAAGAAAAATCTGGATTTTTAAATAGCGGAATATTTTTATCAGGGCTAATCCCAAAAAATTATGAAATAAGTATATCAAAAGATAAATATTTTTCATGGAAAAAGAATTTAGAAATAAAACCGAGTTTGGTGAGTGGTTTAAGTCATGTAGTGATTTTACCCAAAGAGGCAAATAAAAATCTATTTTATGAGGCAAAAGAAAATGAAAAAATTTTTGACTTTATTAGAATAAATAATGATTTATTTGGGTTGGAAGCTATATTAAAAGAAAATGGTCTTTCTTGGCAGATATTAAAAATCATTGATTCAAATGGCGAGCAACAAGAATTATTTAGGAAAAGATTTTTTAGTTCAAAGCAAATGGGATTATTAAAGAAGTTGTCTTTTAATAATAATAATAATTCTCAGGCAATAATTTCTTTAACTGATTTAGGAAAAAATAAATTCTATATTTGGAACAAAAGCGATTCAGAAGATTTGATTTATTTCAACGATGTTTTAGTAAAGTATTTTCCTTCAGAAATAAAGAATATAAATTTCCACCCATTTAATAAAGGTCAATTTATTATTCAATCAGAGGATCGATTAGCGATTTTTGATTTAAATAAAAAAGAAGTTTCTTATCTTTCGGCCGAAAAATTAGTTGGTGCAAAAATTTCTAATTCTCATATTTTTTGGGTAGAAAATTTAGGATTAGTTTATTCATATAATTTAATATCAAAAAATAACTCGTTTTTAGGAGAAATAGAGGAGGGAAATTTAGAGGGGAGGATAAGTATTTTAAATTCTTCTAATTCTCAGTATTTGGCAATGCTTTTGGATGATGGAATGCTTATTTTGTTCTCTGGCGACAAAGTCAAATTTATTAGTGATAAGGTTATTGATTTTAAATTTTCTCCTGATAATAAAAAGTTGGCATATATAATGGAGGGGGTAGATGGAAAAATAGATTTATTGGTTTATTTCTTAAAAGAAATCACATCCGATATTGAGAAGGATCCTGGCGATGAGTCTATCTTTAATCTGAATTATTTAAAAAATGATGATTTGAGATTTGTTTGGTTTGAAGATTCTTATCATTTGATTTTTGCCAATTCCGATGGGCTCACCCAATTTTTAGAAATTGATGATAGGGATAATGTTAATGTCTTTAATTATCAGTTTGAAAGTGGAGGTTTTGTTTTGAACGGCGACGGAGATATATTCAGGGTCAATGCTGATTTAGTGGAGAGTATTAATTTATTAGTGCCGAATATAGATAAGAGTGAGGAATAAATTTAAAATTTGATATATTTTGTTTGATTATTTTTCATATGTTATTATATATTATATATGTATCGAGTAGATAGAAATAACTTTTATCATAATGAGAAAAAAGCAACTATTTTTACCCCCGATTATGTTAGTCAGTATCTTTTTAAATTGTTAAATGGATCTATCAGTAAAAGGGGGTTGGTAGTTGATCCTTGTGTGGGCAAGGGGTCTCTTTTATTTCCTTGGAAAAATGCTGGATATAATACAATGGGAATAGATATTGAAAAACAAGGTTTCCCTAATACAATAAAAAGAAATTACCTTGAATTAAAAGAGGGCGATATAGAAAGAAGGGCCTCTTTGGTTATTATGAATCCCCCGTTTAATATTGATATAAAAACAAAGGATTATATTCGTGATAATTATGGTGGGCGACCATTATTGCCAGAAATTTGGTTTCAAAAAGCATTGGAATTATTTGGTCTCAATGTCCCAGTCGTTATGTTCACCCCTTATGGATTTAGATTAAATCAAACTTTTGAAAGTAAAAGGTGGAAAAAATTTGTCAATAAAGAATACCCAGAAATTACAAGTATTGTCTCTTTACCTAAAAATGTATTTGATGGCATATTATTTCATAGCGAGATTTTAATTTTTAATATCCCTCAATTAAAAGGTCATTATTTTTTAAATTCTAATTAATTTACAAATATGGCAACAAGTAAACAATTACAAAAAAACAAATTACAACATAAGCCAAAAAATGATAAATCAAAGCAAGATGAAAAGAATGTGGCGGAAGCAATGAAGCAGGTGGTGAGTTATATCAATAAAAGATTTAACCTTAAAAATCTTGGATATTATATTGAATATAATAAATCAATTAAACTAGCTGATTTGATTAGTATCATTAAATCATATGATAAAAGATTTGAATTTGCTAATTTAACAACGGAGGTGGCAGAAATTAAGCCCGATGGAGGAATTTTAATATTAAGAAAAACTGGAGACAGATCTTATAAAAGAATTATTTTAGTTGTTGAAGTTAAAAAACAGGGGACGAATAAAGAAAGAATTGAGATGGGCAAAAAGAAACAGGCGAGAGGAAATGCTATTGAGAGGCTGGGCAAAAATCTTATTGGAATAAGGGCGACACTTCAATATGAGGACATAACTCCATTTGTTTGTTTTGGCTGGGGAGATGATTTTGAAGATGGCTCTTCTATTAATGATAGAGTTATAACAATGAATGAATTTTATCCTCTTAATAGAATATTTGTTTTCAAAAGAGAAAATTATGCTCCTGTTTCAATGTTTTTTAGAGAAGAAAGATGGGATACAAAAGAATTATATGAAATAATGAAGGAAATAGCAGAAACAAGTATTAGATATTATATCTTTTAATCACTATGATTCAATTTGAAGAGGATAATAATAAAAAAAAAGAAATCAGCAAGCAATTGACAGATATATCATTAGCCGCTCAGGAAAGAGAGGCGATGAGTTTGTCTAAAAAACTTGGTTTAGAATACCAAAATTTGGCAACTGTTCCGCCCCAAACTCAGGCAATTAAGTTATTAACAGAAGAAGAGGCAAGGGCAGCTTTGTGTGTCGCCTTTATTTTAAAAGGAAAAATTGTCGGATTAGCATGTAATAATCCCCAAATTTTGAATGCAAGAAAGGTAATAGAAAGGTTGAAGAACATGGGATATCAAGTGAAAATATTTATCGTTTCAAAAAATTCTTTATTAGAAGCATGGAAAAGTTATAAATTAGTAGGAATGGGTCAGAAAAAAATAACAGGAAAAATAGATGTATCAGAAAAAACAATTGAGGATCTTAGAAAAAAAATATCAAATCTGAAAGATTTGAAAAAAGAGGTTTCTGAATTTAGTAGTCCTTTCGCATCACAACTTTTAGAAATTCTTTTGGCGGGAGCATTGATAATTGATGCTTCTGATATTCATATGGAAGCCGGGGAAACAATTTCTAAAATAAGATATAGGATTGATGGGGCATTGCATGATATTTCAGATGTTTCTCCAAAACTATACAATCCAGTTGTTTCAAGGGTTAAGCTTCTGGGCGGAATGAAAATAAATGTGAAGTCGGAAGCACAAGATGGAAGATTTACTATAAGGGCAGAGGGAATGAATATTGAAATTAGGGTGTCTATAATACCAAGTTCTTATGGCGAGACCGTTGTGATGAGGGTTTTGAATCCTAAGAGTATTAAATTGGAATTGGAAAGTTTGGGCTTTAGACCTGATGACTTAGAAATAATCAATAATCAAATTTCTCGCCCAAATGGAATTATTCTAAACACTGGTCCGACTGGGTCGGGTAAGACGACTACACTTTATGCTTTTTTGAGAAGAATATATCGTCCTGAAATAAAGATTATCACAGTTGAAGACCCTGTTGAATACCATCTTGAAGGAATTACTCAAACTCAAGTAAACAAAGACAAGGATTATACATTTGCCAATGGGCTTAGATCTATTTTGAGACAAGACCCTGATGTTATTTTAGTGGGAGAAATTAGAGATGGGGAAACTGCGGGGATTGCAATGCAGGCATCATTGACCGGGCACCTTGTTTTATCCACCCTCCATACTAATTCCGCGGCAGGTGCCTTGCCGCGACTTTTGGATTTAGATGTTGAACCGGGTATTTTATCATCAGCTCTTAATTTGGTTATCGCCCAGCGACTTGTCCGCCGACTTTGTAAATATTGTCGAAAAGAAATCCTTTTAAGTGCTGATCAATCAGAAAAAATAAAAAAGATAGTAAATGATTTGCCTTCTCGGGTCAAAAAGCCATCTCTTGATGATAATATAAATATTTTTGCCCCTAATGATGGTGGATGTGAGAAGTGTAATTTTATGGGATATAGGGGGAGGGTTGCAATTATTGAACTTTTAGAAATTGATAGGGATTTACAGCAGGCAGTAAGTAGAAGAGGGAAGGAGATGACTGTTTTGGAGTTTCGTGATTTGGCGGTTCAGCAGGGTATGGTTGAGATGTTGGGTGATGGTGTATTAAAGATTTTGAATGGGATGACTAGTGTAAATGAGGTGGAATTTGCCCTCGGCAAATTTTTGTAATATTTTAGGTCTTGACAAGTTCATTCTTTTATGATATAATGATGGTGGAGTTAAATGAAAAACTAAAAAAAGGAGAATTATAATGAAATCAAAGACATTGGTTTTTGCGGTAGTATTGGTAATACTTGCCTCATCATCTCTTCTTTGTCAATCTGATGTGGGAGGTGAAACGGGGATAATTATGGATGATATATTTATTAGTATTGGTATTATTGCCATAATACTCTTTATTATACCTGTGGTTTATTGTACTTATACTTATCTTTTCAAACCGAAGAAAAGATAAGTAAAAAAGGGGGTGGTTATAAGGATTAAATTTTTAAAAAATCCGCCAGCCCTTTTTTATTGAGAGAAAAAATAGATTTTATAGAAAAAAGTGATAGAATGGGAAGAATAATTAAGATTAAGATATGCCTCCCCGACTTCGTCGGGGGGAGGGATGAGACACATTCTTTTCTTAATGAAATAATAAATTATATTAAATTAATATGTTCAATGATTTTGAGGAATTTATTGAATATGTAAATGAATTCTTAAGAAAGAATAGTAATTAGTATAGATTGTCAATTCAAATTTGACAAATTGATTTTTTGATGATTATATAATAGTAGGACACGAAAAAGGAGGTTTAAAATGAAATTAAAAAATTTGATTTTAGCGATAGTATTGATAGTGATTTTTGCCTCATCATCTTCGCTCTTTTGCCAAGAAGGATGGGTTGAGGGATATATAATTGGAGAGATGATAAATAATAATGATGTTGTTGAAAATAAGGATCTGCCCCTCACTGCTATAATTATAATGCTTATTTGTTTGATGGTCATGATTATTTTTGTTTGTAAACTAATCAAAAAGGAGGATTAAAATGACTAATTATAAAGACATTGTAAGACCAAGAGATATAGATGCTTCTGGTAATTTAGAAGGGTTATTTGATAGTCTTTTGTTTGATTGGATAATGATGAAGTTGATCGTTTGTAGGGCTATTAATTATTTTAAAAAAGATGATGAGTGGGTTGGGCTTGAATTTGATGAATTCCGAACGAATGTGATAAGTACTTTGAAATCCGACCTTTTACTTAAGTTATTGGATAAATTAGTAGAAATAGGTCTTATGGGATTTGAGAATGAAGAATATTTTATTCAAGACTCTTTAATACGACTAATAAGCGATAGGGGATTTGTTGTTGATTATGTCATTGAATAGTAGTAGCAGATATTATTTCTGCCATTCGGGAGCGGACTTGTCCGCCCCATTTTTTATTGAGAGAAAAAATAGATTTTATTTAAACATTGATTTAAAATCATTTTTTATTTTACCAATCATTTTATCTAAATTATTTTCAAGATTTTTTAATGATTTGGTATTATCTATTACAAAGTCTGACAATTTTAATAGACCCGAAATGCTTTTCTCAGTCTCTTTTAAACCCTCTTTTTTAAATTTTTCCCAGCTTTTTGTTAAGTCTTCATTCCTTTCCTCTCTTTTTTTGATTCTTTCAAATCTTTGTTTAGGCGAACCACCATTTATATATATAAGGTAAGTTGGAAAATCAGAGAAAGAAGATAAATCTTCTTTTCTTCTAATAGCTTCCAAAACAATTATTTTTTTTCTAGAGTTCATTACTTTTTTAAGAATTCCTTGTGAAATTATATCTTGACCAAATTTATTCCTTAGAGAAGTAGAAAGTTTTTGATGATTTTCCCTTATATTTTTTAACCCCATTTCTCTTATGATTTCTAAAAGAATATTACTAAAGCTAAAATAATCAACTTTATATTTTTTTATAAGATATTCAGCAGAAGATCCCTTTCCAGAACCAATCAGTCCAGTGAGGCCTAAAATAATTTTATTATCAAGTTTTTGATTTTCTTTATTTGAGTAAATATTAGAAATATATTGATGATATTTTATACCACTAGCATCTAAAAGTTTTCGAGATGCAACATAGGGGTTATCGTTATGGTATTTATCACTTTCGAAAATAATTTCTTTTATTCCTGTTTGGATGATTACTTTTGCACATTCATTGCAAGGAAAAAGATTGCAGTAAATTTTACAATTCTTTACTGATTTATTGGCATTGTAGATGGCATTTTCTTCAGCATGGCAAATATAAGGATATTTTGTTTTTAAAAATTCTCCATTTCTTTCCCATGGAAAATCATTTGTTTTTACCCCTCGAGGTAATCCATTATAACCTAATCCCACAACAACATTATTTTTGTCAACAACCACAGCTCCAGCTTGAGTTGATGGATCTTTTGATCGTTCAGCGATAGTATTGGCTATTCGCATAAAACACTCATCCCATGGGATATAATCTTCCCTTGGTATTACCTTTTCTTTTTTGTTATTTTTCATATATGGTTAATTTAAAATTTAATTAAATTATACAAAATTTATTAATAATTTTCAAAGTAAATATTACCAAATATTTTTTATAGATTTTATGGAAAAAAAGTGATAGAATGGGAAAGAAGTGGGATGAACACCCCGTCTCGCCAAGAGGCGAGCCACCCCTCTATTAGAGGGGAATTAACAACTTCCAAAGAAAATCAAAATTATTTTTATATCTACCCCCCCCGCCTACGGCGGGGGCGGGGGGAGGGGGGGGTAGAGACCACTTCCTAAATTTACGAACGAAATAGAGAAATTTTAGATTTTTTTGGGAGGTAGAGATTCCTGCCTTCGCAGGAATGACAAAGAAAAGAAGAGGGTGGTGTATAAAAATTAATAATCATATGGATAACAAAAATAATAAAGATAAAAAAATATATGATTTGATAATATTGGGAGCGGGGCCTGCTGGGGTGGCTGCTGGAGTTTATGCTGGCAGAAAAAAAATAAATTCCGCAATTATCACAGATAGTTTTGGTGGGCAGGCAGTCGTTGCAGCGAAAATTGATAATATTCCCGGACACCCATTCTCAATATCAGGAGCACAAATGGCAAGCAATTTTAAGAGCCAATTAGAAAATAGCGGGACAGAAATAATATTAGATAGAATATCATTAGTTGAGAAGAATGATGATAGATTTAATATAAGGGCAGAGAGTGGTAAAAATTATTTAACAAAAACAATATTGGTGTGCTTGGGTAGTAAATATAAAGATTTGAAAATACCCGGGGAAGAGAAATTTAAGGGGAGAGGGATTGCCTACTGTTCAACTTGTGATGCCCCTTTGTTTTCCGGAAAAGATGTTGCTGTCATAGGAGGAGGAAATACTGCTTTCAATAGCGCAATTGATTTATTGCCTTATGCTAATAAGATATACATTCTTATAAAAAATAATAAGCCGATAGCGGATAAGGTTTCTGTTGAGGAAATAAAGAAAGAGGATAAGGTAGAAATAATTTTTGAAGCGGACACGAAAGAGATTGTTGGAGATGAATTAGTTTCGGGCATAAAGTACTTTGATAAAAAATATGACAAAGAGAAAGAGTTGGCGGTTGGCGGAGTTTTTGTAAATATAGGGATGGATCCAAAGACTACTCCAATAAGGAATTTGATCAAGATAAACAAGATGGGGCAAATTGAGACAATGTCAGTTACAGGCAGAACATCTCAAGAAGGAATTTGGGCAGCTGGCGATATCACTGACCTTCCTTCAAATCAAATCATAACAGCAATGGGCGATGGAGTGAGAGCCGTCTTAGATATTTATGATTATTTAAGAAAGAATAGTGATTAGTTTTTTAAGAGAAACACCCCCTTTTTTATATATTTTTTGCTCCAATGATTTAAATATGATAAAATTATTTATATGGCTAAGAATAATCCAAAAATTCATTTCTTTGGAGGGGCAAGGAAAGTAGATGGCTCTAACTATATGTTAGAAGTCGGAAGAGATAAAATATTGATTGATGTTGGGCTTCATCAATCAGGCAACTCAAGAGAATTAAATCTAAAAAAATTTCCATTTAACCCAAAAGAAATTAAGGCAATTATAATTACTCATGCTCACATTGACCATGTTGGTTTGTTGCCACGACTATATAAGGAAGGATTTAGGGGAAAAATATATAGCACCCCTCCAACAAAAAGTTTTGCCGAAATAATGCTGGAGGACTCCCAAAGAATTTTAGAAAAAGAGGAAAAAATTGCTCCATATTCAATAGAAGATATTCAGAAAACATTAGATTTATGGGAGACGATGGAATATCATATCAATAAGGAAATATCTCCTAATATTTCATTTGTTTTTTATAATGCCGGTCATATTTTAGGCTCGGTCATTACTTTAGTTACTGCCAAGCCATCGCCTCAAGAAGAAACAAAAATTGTATTCTCGGGCGATTTGGGAAATTCATATAATATGCTTTTCCCCGAGCCGGAAAAATTGTCCGAAGGTGATTATTGTTTAATAGAATCAACTTATGGCGACCGGCTCCATGAGGATTTAGGAAGTAAGAAGGATATATTGGAAGATATTATTGAGGAAACTGCGAGGAATAATGGTGTCTTGATGATTCCTGCCTTTGCAATGGAAAGAACTCAAGAGCTGCTTTTCGAATTAAACGAATTAATTCAAAAAGAAAAAATACCTCAACTGCCAATATTTGTAGATAGCCCGCTTGCAACAAAGATAACAAATGTTCATAGAAAATATCAATCATATTTCAGATTAGAAGCATTTAAAGTAGTAGATAGAGACCCAGATGGATTCTTTAATTTTCCAGGATTAAAATTTACTCTTTCTACTGATGAATCAAAATCTATAAATGACATCCCTGCTCCGAAAATTATTGTAGCAGGGTCTGGTTCATCTCAAGGAGGAAGGATTATTCATCACGAGAAAAGATATTTGCCTGACCCAAATAGCACATTGCTCGTAGTTGGATATCAAATGAAAGGCAGCTTGGGAAGGCGATTAATTGAGGGAGAGAAAAAGGTGAGGATTCATGGAGAAGATGTTGTGGTGAGAGCAAAAATAGAGATGATAAGTGCTTATAGTGCTCATGCTGACCAAAAGCAACTTTTAAATTGGCTAAAGCCAATGAGATTTTCTTTGAAGAAATTATTTGTCGTTCAAGGCGATGAGGAATCAAGTATGGCTTTCGCGGAAAAATCAAGGAATTCGTTTGGAATTGATGCAGTCATCCCCGTCCATGGTCAGGTAATAGAGTTGGAGACAAGACGAATTGAGAAGTAGTATTTTTTTGATTAAATTTATAAAAATATGATTGATAAAAGAAAAAATGAAAAAAAAGCAGATATAATTTTGTTTAATTTTATCAAAGATAATAGGTTTTTTAGTAAGAAATGGAATGTCCAAAAACAAGATAATAAATATACCCAAGAAATATTAGATAAGACAAGCAAAAGAGGAACTGGTGGGAATGGCTTTCCGGATTTAATTTATGTTAATGAAGATAAGAAGTTATTAATTTTGATTGAGAATAAAGATAGGGTTAAAAATCATTCTTCTAAAAATGGAGATGATCCTATTAATTTTGCTGTTGATGGAATAAAGCATTATTTATCATTTTTTACGAATAAAAAAATAGACGAAGAAAAAGAATCCATTAAAAAATTTTTAAAGAACTGGAAAATAATTGGGATTGCTATGTCGGGCGATATTAACGATGAATACAATCATATAGTTAATACTTTTATTATAGACAAGGATATAATTAAAGATATTAGAAAGGGTGAAATATTGAATGAAGAAGACTATTTGGCATTTTTTGAAAATATAGATTTAGAAGAAATATCTAATAATATCTCAAAATCATCAAGCGAGATTAACAGATTATTAAGAAATTTGGATTCTCAAAAAAGACCAGTTCTTTTGAGTGCATTAATGATTTGTTTGTACAATAAGGACATCAAGAATGATTTTAGAGATGATTATATTAATTGGGAAATAGCCAATATCATTAGGAATATACCGACAACCATTGAAGACATACTCATAAAGGAAGGTATTGATAGGGAAAAAATTAAAGTATTAACTAACGAACTCGCCTTTATTGAAACAGACAAGGATTTGAACTCAACAAATATTTTAAAAGACATTCTGAAAGAACTTGAGGATAATGTAATTCCATTGTTTGATAAAAAATCCAACTACGATATTATTGGAAAATTTTATGAGGAATTTTTAAGATATGCTGGGGTAACCAATGTTAAGAAGGGAATAGTTTTAACCCCAAGCCATATCACAACCCTATTTACAGATTTAATTGATATTAAAACGGACGATGTTATTTTTGATCCAGCCTGTGGTACGGGGGCATTTTTAATTGCTGGGATGAATAAATTAATAGATGAAATTGAAAAATCAAATTTAGTTGATAAAGAAAAAAGAAAGAAGGATATAAAAGAGAAACAACTAATCGGATTTGAAAAAAGTAGCACGATGTATTCCTTGTCTGTTTCCAATATGCTTTTTAGAGGAGATGGAAAGTCGCAAATATTCAATGAAGATTTCTTCTCGGATGAGGCAGGTAAAATTTTAGATGATTTATCAAAAAAACCAACGATAGGCTTTGTTAATCCTCCTTATGGTGGCAAGGATAATAAATCAAATCCAACCAAGAAAGAAATTCAATTTTTAGAAACAATGCTTGATAATTGTAGTAGATATGGGATTATTATTGCTCCGCTTTCTACATATTTTAAAGATGATTTTGATAGGAATAGAATTTTATCAAAGCATACTTTGAAATATGTTATAAATATGCCGAGTGAATTATTTAGGCCTAATGCCTCAACACATACAGCGATTGCAGTTTTTGAAACTCACAAGCCACATAATAACAAGATAGTTTTCTATAATTTAGAAGACGATGGCTTTGTTTTATCAAAAAATAAAGGTAGAACGGATGTTTTTAATAAGTGGGACGATATTAAAAAAGATTTATTAAACAAAATAAAGAATCCAAAAGAAAATGAAGATTTTGTAAATTTGGTATATAAAAAAATAGAGGAAAATGATGAGTGGATAATTCAAGCTCATTCAAAAACTGA
>JBFFCO010000008.1:0-13358 GCA_041559835.1 Minisyncoccia bacterium
TATGATGCTGAAATTTCATATATTGAATCTCATCAAGATGTTATCGGTGAGATAGAGAGAATGATTAGTTTTGTGTTGGGTGGGATTAAGGATAAATTTGGGGGAGAGATAAGGGATGTGTTTGGGCAGGAAGTTGTTGTTCCTAAGATTCCATTCCCTCAATTAACAATGGCCGAGGCGAAAAAAATATTATCTAATTTAGGTGTTCCAAGCCAAGACAATGATTTGAGTCCGGAGGAAGAAAGGGCAATATGTGATTATATCAAAGAAAAGGAGGGGCATGAATTTGTTTTCATAACTGAATACCCATATGATATTCGCCCTTTTTATCATATGAAAAAAGAAGATAATCCTAATATTACAAAAAGTTCAGATTTACTTTGGAAGGGCATTGAGATTATCACTGTCGCCCAAAGAGAGCATAGATATAATATTTTAGTAAATCAAGCGAAAGAAAAGGGATTAGGCAATTCAGTTGATTTTTATACTAATTTCTTTAAGTATGGCTGTCCTCCTCATGGTGGCTTTGGATTGGGTGCCTCAAGATTTTTAATGAAGATGTTGGACTTGCCAAGTATTAGAGAGGCGACATATCTTTTCCGCGGAGTAAATCGAATAGAGCCATAATTTTTTACTTGACTTATTTTAAAAAAAGATAATAATGAGGGCTGGCTTTCAGGGAGATTTAAAAATTAAAGAGGGAAATTAAGATGAAAAAAGATAAAGGAGTGAGATTAAGAAAAAAGAGGAGGAAGATAATAATAAATCTGATTAAAAAATTATTGAGAATAAGAGTGGAAAGGGGCTCAAATAGAAAATTCATCCATTCTCTGCTTATACCCTTTGTCGGAATAAAAGTTGCTTATAATCCAAAAGGAGTTCGGGCGAATATGGTTGAAATTAGAATGATATGGCACCGAATGATAAATTTCACAACTGGAATTGCCGGTAGAAAAAAAATATTAATAACAAGAAAAAGAAAAATAAAAAAAGTTGAAAGTAAAATTAGTTGTCAGCCCCTGTTAATTTTCGTCTTCTATAAAATAATGACAAAAGCAATAGGATATTCTTTAGACGACAAACATTTAAAAGATGTTTGTCGATGGATTTTAGAATCAAAACATACTCTTGAGAGCGATAATCTGAATTTTGTTTTGGTTTGGTCAAGAAGAGAAAAAAGATGGAATCCTGTCTTTATTGATTTCGGTCAGGAGAGCTTTAAAGAGATAAATACAAAAAGACATTTGAATTTAATAGAAAGAATTTTGGATGATTTTTTGAGTGAAGAGAAAAATGAAGGCGTTGATTCTTTTGGGAATAGATTAGTTAATTGTCAACTGGAAAATGAAGGGGAGTATCGTTTGTTTTTAGACTCAATACAAGTTTTGGATATGGCTGGATAATGAAATAGTTTCATGAGGAAAAAAGAAAGGGGGCAAGAGGCGAGTTGCCCCCTGTTTTTTTATTTTAAAAAAAGTAGAATGGTAAAGATGGCACAGGCAAATTTTTGATGATATAAATATTAAGATTTTATTAGATAAATATCTCCTCCCCGCCGTAGGCGGGGAGGAGATATTAGCACTTTTCTAATTTAGCATCTTTTAATTAAAATATAAAACAAAATGATAAATTTGGAGAAAATTAAAAAAATATACTTCATTGGGATAAAGGGGGTGGGGATGTCTGCATTAGCAAGCATATTTAAAAATGCTGGATTTTCAGTTCTTGGCTCAGATGTGAATCAAAAATTTTTCACCGATGAGGTCCTAAAAAAAGAAGGAATAAAATTTTATAATGGGTTTGATGCGAATAATCTAAAAAAATATGAGCCCGATTTAGTGATTTATTCCTCTGCTCATAAAGAAAATGAGGAATTGAGAAGGGCAATGGAATTAAAAATTCCATTCATTGATTATGGGCAGGGAATGTCTTTGATTTTTAATAATAAATTTGGAATAGCCGTTTGTGGCTCTCATGGAAAAACAACCGTCTCTGCTCTATTGGGGCAAGTATTGGAGGAGGCAAAATTAGACCCAACCGTTTTAGTTGGTTCCCGAGTAGAGAAATGGAAGGCAAGCAGTAGAATGGGCGAGTCAAATATAATGGTGGCAGAAGTTGATGAATATCAAAATAAATTAAAAAATTATTTTCCAAATGGAGTTGTTTTGTTGAATGTTGATTTTGACCACCCAGATTTTTTTAAAAGCAAAAAAGAATATGATGATGTCTTTATTAAATTTATTAGCAAAATACCAAGAGACGGATTTTTGGTTGCTAATTTTGACGATAAGAAAGTAAGAAAGATGGCAGGTAAGGTGAAGTGCGAGGTGATATCTTTTGGATTGGAGAGCGGAGAATTTCAAGCAAAAAAAATAAAATATATTTCATCAAGAAAAATATTTCAATTTGAAGTTTGGCGAGAGGGAAAAAATATAGGAAAAATAGAAACGGGGCTTATTGGAGAACATAATGTTTTAAATATATTATCAGTGATCTCTACCTCTTTGAAGTTGGGAGTTGATTTTAAATCTATCAAAAAGGGAATATCATTATCTAAGGGCACGAAGAGAAGGATGGAATTTAAGGGTGAGGTAGATGGGGTAAAAGTGATTGATGATTATGCCCATCACCCAGCAGAGATTAAGGCGACATTGTCGGCAATAAGAAATGTATTTCCAAAAAAAAGAATTGTTTGTATATTTCAGCCACATACATTTTCTCGGACAAAATCATTATTAAATGATTTTGCTAAATCTTTTGTTGAGGCGGATTCAACGATAATTTTAGATATTGATGGTTCGGCGAGAGAAAAATCGGGTGATATTCATTCTTGGGATTTAGTTAGGAAAATAAAGAAATTCAGCAGAGTGAGTTATATTTCCAATTTTGATAATAAGGCCGATCTTTTGATAGGTTATTTAGAAAGAGGAGATATTCTCATAACAATGGGGGCGGGTAATGTCTGGAAAATAGGCGAAGATTTCTTGAATATAAAATAATGCCGGATGAGAAGATAAAGAGGGGCGACAAATGGGAAGATTAATTTAAAAATCAAAAATTATCGTATTTCTGCCCCAAGCTTTTCTTCTAACCCCTCAACTATTTTCTTAACAATATCATCTACTTCGCTACTTCTTAATGTCCTATCATCAGATTGGAAAATCAAATGAAAACTTATTGATTTCTTATTTTCTTTTGAGTCCATATCCTCATAAATATCAAACAAATCAACATCTCTAAGAATATTTCCGCCTATCTCATATATTACATTCAAAATATCAGCAATTAATGTTCGGCTTTCTACCAAAATGGAAATATCTCTTATAACAGAAGGATATTTTGATGGAGGAGTAAATTCTTTTTCTTCTTCAGCGAGAAGAACGAGAGAAGAAAAATCAATTTCCAAAAAGCTCGCAGGGATTCCATCACTATATTTTTCTAAAATAGAAGGAGAAGGAGTTCCGATAAGTCCCAGTGATTCCCCGTCAGTCAAAATTTCTGCTGATAAATTCTCATTGAGCCAAGGAGCATCTCCCTTTAGCTCTTCAAACTTAATATCAGCAATTCCCAACTGCTCTAAAATTTTTTCAAGAGACCCCTTTAATTCAAAAAATAGTTCTTTTTCAGTTTTTTTCTTATTGGAAATAAGACAAGACCATCTCCATTTTTCATTTTCCCCAATAGTATTAAAGAATGTTTTTCCTATTTCAAAAATTTTAATATCTTCAAAATATCTCAAATTTCTTTCACTCACTTTCAAAAGATTGATTATTTGATTTGGGCGGAGATATTTATACTCTGAACTTATTGGATTTTCCAATTCAATTGCAGTCCTTTTAGGAATTCCAAAATTATCTAAATCATTTTCCGAAACAAATGAATAAGAATAGACCTCATCAAATCCTATTGATGAAACTATTTTTTTTATCTTTTTTTGCCAAAAATTATTCTCATCTATTTTTGATGGCGATAATATGCCAAACGGAGCGATTGTTGGGGCGGAGTTATACCCACTCATTCTCATCACTTCTTCTGCTAAATTTTCAAACCTCTCAATATCAGGTCTCCAAAAAGGAATTTCTACTTGGGTATATTTCTTTTCCTGTTTAATTACTTTAAGACCCAAGCTTTCAAAAATAATTTTTATTTTTATAGAAGGAATTTTAAATCCAGCAAATTTTTCAAATTTATCTAAATCAAACGACAAAACTTTTCTGAATCCTTTTATTTTGCTTCCAGCAATCACAGGTTTTTTTAAAATATTACCTCCTGCTAATTCTGATATTAATTGAGCCAAGCGATTAGCAGATATTTCTGTTAATAGGGGATTGACCACTTTTGAAAATCTAATAGAAGCATCAGTAGTTATGCCCGTCTTTTTAGATGAGATTCTTATCATTTCTGGGTCAAACATTGCACTTTCAATCAATATATTTTTTGTCTTTTTATTAATCTCGGCTATTTTGCCTCCCTTTATTCCGGCAATAGCCAGTGGATTTTTTTCATCGGCGATTAGAAGTGATTGAGGAGTTAATTCTATTTTTTGATTATCCATCGTCTTTATTGTTTCTCCCTTCTCCGCCCACCTCACAGTGATATTTCCATTTAATTTGTCTAAGTCAAAGCAATGGAGTGGTTGGCCATATTCAAGCATTACAAAGTTGGCAGCATCTACAATATTATTTATTGGTTGGACTCCGCAGGATTCTAATCGCTTTTTTATCCATTTTGGTGATGGGGCTATTTTTACTCCTTCAATTATTCGGGATACATAAAGGGGGCAAGCGGATTTATCTTTTATATCAATCTTTATTTTATCTTTTGTTAATACCTTGCCTTCTTTTAATTTTATTTTTGATTTTTCTCCGATATAGAATGTTGGTATTTTTTTGGATATTTTTTGTCCCACAATTGCTCCGACTTCTCTTGTTAATCCTAAGTGGCTGGAGCAGTCGGCGAATCTATCTTGAAGGATGTTAATATCTAAAATATAATCATTTTTCTTTTTTTCTACTCCTTCTACTTCCAAAGATTTTTCTGTAATCAAACCAGCCAGTTTTTTTGCTGGCGGAAGTTTTTTATCAAAGTATGATTGTATCCAATTGTATGAGAATCTCATATTTTTTTAATAATTATATTATAACACCCTCTCCACCCACCACCCTTGACAAATTATTGTTTTCGTTTATTGTATAATACGGAGGTAATTAAAAAATGAAACAAAAATTTAAGAAATCAACTGAGGCATTGATAGGGATTTTTCTCCTATGTTCCGCATCACACACCATATATCAATTTGACACTCCTTTTTTTGGAGGGGGTGTTTTTGCGACAATTTTCCTTGCTGCTTTTCTCACTAGTCTCAACCGCGTCATTTTTGATTCTTACGAAAAGAAATACAAGGAATCTTTTTTTGAAATTGTGTCCTCTCTCAAAGTGGCATACTTTATTCTACTATCTTTTTTCTTCTTAAAATTAATTCAAATGGATCCCGTTAGCTGGGGAAGATTTTGGGAGCAAATATCACTTTCCTCTCTTTTTGTGAGAATAATAACACCCTCAACATTTATAATGATGATACTTTATGCCATTGAGAAATATCTGTTGGCATATAAAAAGTCCAATGGTTGCAATGGCGGGTGCCATTGTAAAAAATAATCGTGCTGATTAGCACGAATATACGGGGCTGTCTCTTGCGAGACTAGTCCTCTTTTTTATTGCCTTAAATTAAGAAGATGACAAAAAATATTTACCGAAATATATATCTTCAAACTGCAATTTAGGGTGGCATTATACAAAATGTAATGTAGAAAATTAATTTATTTGTGATATAATAATACCATTGATAATTGATTATCTATTAAACAAACTATGATAAAAGCAAAGAAACAAAAAGTATTATTTAAAGCCACAAAAATAGTGTCAAAACCAACAAGAGTTGTTTTTCGCACAAAAGATGGCAAGGAAGTTAATTTTAAGGCAAAAAGAGATATTCCGACATCTGTCCGTGTTGAGTTTTTTGCTGGAAAAAAATAATGACTATAAGTAATAAAATAAAACCAGAGATAGTGTATCTTCGTGGTAATGTTTTGGTTCCCGCAAAATCACTTTCTTATAAAAAAGATCCAAAAACAGGGGAGACGAAGCCTATTCCAGCAAAAACACATAAATTTGAAAATGAATTGAAAGAAGATATTGCTAAAGAATTAGAAAATGTTGATAAGTTTCCTACAAGGGAAAAGGTTTTTGTATCTATAGTTTATGGGTTTCATTCAAAAAAAGAATTTGAAAAATGTGATTTAGATAATAGAGCTAAAACAATTTTAGATGCATTAGAAGGACCAGTTTATATTAATGATAATCAGGTTAAAATGATCTGGAGTCATAAAAATTTATTAAATAATAATGAAGAGAGTTTCTATCGCCTATCTGTTAAAATTCTTGATGCTTCTATAGAAAGGAAACTAATTAAAGAGATAAATAATCTTATATAGCGCCCCAACTAAATAATATTTCAATATTTCTAAAACTGCCTTATAAATCTTAAGTCTCCTGAGTAGAAGAGGCGAATGTCGGGAATATTATATTTAACCATCGTGATTCTATCTAACCCAAAACCAAAGGCAAATCCCTGCCAATCTGAAGAATCGACTCCTGACATCTCAAAAACTTTTGGATGAACCATACCTGCTCCACCCATTTCTATCCATCCAGTAGATGAGCAAAGAGGACATTCTTTTTTGTTTTTCTTATAACATCTTGGGCAAGTAACATCCATTTCAAATCCCGGTTCAACGAATGGGAAATAACTCGGTCTTATTCTTAATGAGATATTTTTTGAGAAAAATTTCTCAAAAAAACTCTGTAAGACATATTTGAAGTTTGAGAAAGAAATATCCTTATCAACCATTAGCCCTTCTAATTGATGAAATTGAATCTCATGCCCAGCATCTATATCTTCATATCGAAATACTTTGCCGGGGCAGATAATTCTTATTGGGGGCTTATTTTTTTCCATATATCTCACTTGAACGGGTGAGGTCTGCCCTCTTAATAAAAGTCTTTTGTCTTTTGGCTTGCGATCATTTGTTTCTGCTTTTAGCCAAAATGTATCCCACATTCCTCGTGCAGGATGATTAGGTGGCATATTTAATCCTTCAAAATGATAGAAATCATTTTCCATTTCTGGTCCTTCAGCGATGGAAAATCCCATTGATGAAAATATTTCCTCAATTTCTTGCCTCACAATTGTGAGGGGATGAAGGTGCCCTGTCCTTATTTTTTCTCCGGGCTGAGTGATGTCTATTCTTTCCCATGAGGTTTTTTTAGAAACTTTATTTTTTTGCTCTTCTATTTTTTCTTCCAATTCATTTCTTAGGGAATTTGCCATTGGTCCAATAATTTTCTTTTCTTCTAATGGTAAGTCCTTAATGGATTTTAAGATTTCAGTGAGAACTCCTTGCCTCCCCAAATATTTTACTCTTATTGTTTCTATTTCTTGAGGATTTTTTGCCTGCGAAATTTCACTCACCGCCTCGTCTTTTATTTTTTGAATATTTGTTTTGTCCATAGATTATAATTTTATATCATTATAACATTATAACATTTTTTTACACCTCGTTAAACAACTAGTCTCTTCTTATTATTATTCTAATTTAAAAAAATATGTGGCGAGGCCACGATTCGCACGTGGGTCTCAAGGTTATGAGCCTTGCGAGTTGCTGCTTCTCCACCTCGCCGATATCATAATACAAAAATTAATCATTGTTTGCAAGGCAAAATAAAAACACCTTGTCGCCTCCGCCAAAGATGACACATTAGCCTATGACCGGGAAGACATGTCCGCCCGCCTGAGGCGGATGTACCATCTTTAACAAATGAATATAAATGTTATCTTGCCTCACAAAAGGGAAATTATTTTTAGCAAATTTTTAAAAATGTGTTATAATTAGATAGTAAAATGGTGGTATTTAAAATCGCCATTTTATAATACAGCACATGGATTACATTACCCCCGCCCCTTCGGGGCGGGGGCCTGAATAATAATAATAAAAATACTCCACCTGTCTTTGGCGGAGAATATAAATAAAAATATGAAGGATAAAAATAATCAAAAAAAGGCAGAATATAGTGCCAAGAGCATCTCTGTTTTGGAGGGATTAGACCCAGTGCGAAAAAGACCGGGGATGTATATTGGCTCTACTGGAATTGATGGTCTCCACCATCTTATTCATGAAGTAGTTGATAATGCCATTGACGAAGCAATGGCTGGTTTTGCTAAAAATATAGAAGTCCGACTTTTGGGCGACCATATCGTTTCAGTATCAGATGATGGAAGAGGCATCCCCGTTGATATTCATCCGCAAACAAAGAAATCCACATTAGAGACAGTCCTCACCGTTCTTCATGCTGGAGGAAAATTTGGCGGAGGTGCTTATAAAGTTTCTGGAGGTCTTCATGGGGTTGGAGTTTCCGTTGTGAATGCACTTTCGTCTTGGCTTAAGGCAGAAGTTTGCAAGGATGGAGGAAAATATTTTCAGGAATATGTTCAGGGGGTGCCAAAGCAAAAAGTAAAGAAAATGGGGAGTTGTAAAAATAATGGCACGACAATAACATTCAATCCAGATGTAGAAATTTTTGGAAAAGACAAGGAGGGAATGCCTGATTATGATTTTGAAAGATTAGAAAATCATTTAAGAGAGCAAACATTTTTGACAAAGGGGGTGAGGATAAGATTGGTAGATGCCCGAAAAGGAAAGGAAAATATATCAGACTTTTATTTTGAAGGAGGTATAGTTTCGTTTATAAGATATTTAGCACAAGGCGAAGAAAAAATAGTTGATAATGTTTTTTATGTCAAAAAAGAATATGAAGAAGCCATTGTTGAGGCGGCATTTATTTATACAAATGATATTCAGGGATTGGAATTATCTTTTGCCAATAATATAAGGACACCAGAGGGAGGAATGCATCTCACTGGTTTTCGTTCTGCTCTCACAAGAGCATTGAATGACTTTGCAAAAAAAGATTCTTCATCAAAAAAAGATGATGGAGGTTTTACTGGTGAAGATGTGAGAGAGGGGATAAAGGTAATTGTTTCTGTCGGTTTGCTCGAGCCACAATTTGAAGGACAAACAAAGGCAAAGCTCGGAAATCCTTCTGCAAGAACGGCCGTGGAGGCAGTTGTTTCTTCTGCCTTGAAAGATTTTTTGGACAAGAATCCAAACGATGCTAAGAAAATTTTGGAAAAATGTTCATTGGCGGCAAGAGCAAGAAAGGCAGCTAAGGCAGCCAAGGACACCGTTTTAAGAAAAGGAATTTTAGAAGGACTTTCTTTGCCGGGGAAACTCACTGATTGTTCAAGCAAGAATGCTGAGGAGTGCGAACTTTTCATTGTTGAGGGTAATTCAGCTGGTGGTAGCGCAAAGCAGGGGCGAGATAGGAGATTTCAGGCAATATTGCCTCTCAGGGGAAAGATATTAAATGCCGAAAAGGCGAGATTGGGAAAGATTATTGAAAATAAGGAAGTTGAGTCCTTGATTATTGCATTAGGCACAGCAGTTGCAGAGGAGTTTGATATTAATAAGTTGAGATATAATAAGGTAATTATTATGACTGATGCTGATGTTGATGGTGGGCATATCCGTGCATTGCTTTTGACATTGTTTTTCAGATTTTTACCCGAAGTAATAAATAATGGGAATCTTTATATTGCCCAGCCACCTCTTTATCAGTTAAAGAGGGGAAAGGATATCAGGTATGCCTTTAGTGATGCCGAAAAAGAGGAGATTATTTCTGATATGAACAAGGGCAAGACTGATGAAGGCTCATCTAAGGTTTCTATTCAAAGATATAAGGGATTAGGAGAGATGAATCCGGAGCAACTTTGGAAGACGACAATGGATCCGGAATTTAGGATGTTGAAGCAGGTTGAGGTTGAGGATGCAGAAAAAGCAGATAAGATGTTTGATGTGCTAATGGGTAATGTAGTTGCTCCAAGAAAGCAGTTTATTCAAATGCATGCAAAGGCAGTCAAGAATTTAGATATTTAAATTTTTTGATTTAATAAAAAATCCCACTGCCTTATCTACTTCTCCGCTTTTGGTGGAGATGACAAAGAGAGAATAGCAGGAACAATGATTATTATCAATCAAATTAATATATGATAGTATTAAGATATGAAATTATTGGGGATTGATTATGGAAAAAGGAAAATTGGGTTGGCGATGGCTGATAGTGATTCAAAAATATCCGCTCCGTATGATGTACTAAAATATAAAAAGGAGGAACTTGTTTTGAATAAAATCAAGGATATTTGTCAAAATGAGAAAATAGAGAAAATAATTATTGGGCTTCCTCTTTCCAATGAGGGTGAGCCAACTGAATCATCTCTGTCGGCTGAGGTTTTTGGAAAAAAATTAGGTGAAAAAATAGATTTGCCAATTGAATTTATAAGTGAGGCATTTTCTTCTTCTCAAGCAAGAATGGACCGCCAATCATTGATTGATAGTTTGGGGGGAGATAATATAGGAGGGATGGGCGACGAATATTTAGATAGTCACTCCGCCGCCATTATATTAGATAATTATTTAGCAGATAATTTTTGAAGATATCGCTATTTGGCAATTGATGTCGCTTTTGGGCGACATCCTTTTTTATATAATACTTTAAATTAAGAAATATCTTTTTCCGTCACCCCTGCGAAGGCAGGGGTCTAAAGAGATGACGGGTGAATGGCAAGACGGGGATTTTTTCTATTTCGTAATTTAAAGATAATGATAAGTTGTGGTATAATGTGGCACGAAGTAATAAATATGCCTAAATTTATAATACATGGAGGAAAAAAATTAAAAGGGGAAATATCAGTTAATAGCTCAAAAAATGCAGCCGTTGCCGTTTTGATTGGCTCACTAATAAACCAAGGGCAAACCACTTTAAAAAATGTTCCTCAAATAGAAGAAATATATAGATTATTAGAAGTAATAGAAAGCATAGGAGTGAAAATACAGAAAAAGGGGCGAGATATTATTATAAATCCACCAAAGAAATTAAGAATGGAGGATATAGATAAGGTAGCAGCAAAAAAAACAAGGGCGATTATCTTAACTATTGGAGCAGTAGCAGGGAGACTAAAAAGATTTTCCATTCCGCAGGCAGGCGGATGCCGAATGGGGAGTAGGACTGTTAAGCCCCACCTTTTTGCATTAGAAAATTTTGGAATAAAAATAAAAACAAAAAAAGATGAATATTTAATAGAGAGAGAAAAATTGAATCCATCAGAGTTTGTTCTTTATGAGACAGGCGACACCGTAACAGAAAATGCCTTGATGATGGCGGCTCAAATTCCTAAAAAATCAGTCATAAAAATGGCAAGTGCAAATTATCAAGTTCAAGACTTGTGCTTTTTCTTAGAAAAATTAGGGGTGAAAATTAAGGGAATTGGGACGACGACTATTGAAATAATCGGCAAGGAAAATATCAAAAAAAATATAGAATATGAAATAAGCGAAGATCCTATTGAAGCGATGTTTTTTTTGGCGACTTCTATTGTCACAAATTCATCAATAAAAATAAAGAGGGCTCCAATTGAATTTTTAGAATTAGAATTATTAAAATTAAAAAAAATGGGATTTCAATATGAAATAAGTAAAAAATATAAGTCAAAAAATAAAAGGACTGATTTAGTTGATATTTTTACTCGTCCCTCTAAGGGGAAATTGGTTGCTTTGGAAGACAAGATTCATGCACTTCCTTTCCCGGGATTAAATCAAGACAATCTTCCATTTTTTGTCCCAATTGCAACTCAAGCAAGGGGGCGAACTCTTATCCACGATTGGGCATGGGAGAAAAGAGCTATATATTTTTCTGAATTAAATCGTCTCGGGGCAGACATTACCTTGATGGATCCTCATAGAGTTATTATTGAGGGTCCAACTAAATTGAGAGCAGGAGAGATTATTTGCCCACCCGCCCTTCGTCCTTCTGCAATCATTTTAGTTGCAATGATAGGGGCAGAAGGCAAATCAGTCCTTAGGGATGTTTATTCAATTCATAGGGGGTATGAGAAATTAGAAAAGAGACTTCAGAAAATAGGGGTTGATATCCACCTTGTAGATGATGATGGCAGTGATAAGTGATTAAGCATTATTACCGTTTGCCATTTCTTAATTTCTCGCATCATTATTTATATGATACAATAATAACAATATGATTAAAGAAAATAAAACAAATAAAAAAGAAGGACTCAGGGTGGCATACCATAAGAAGACACCTCATGTAAAGAAAAATAGCAGGAGTGTTTTTGATGTTGATGGTTTTTTAAGGGCAGCAAATAAAATAAGCCATATTATTAAGAAAAAAGAAGAAGAGGGGATTATTCCCTTTAAGAAATAGTAAAAATGAACGAGTTTTTTGAGAAAGATTATTACAGGAATAAGTGGGTTATTTTAGACACAAATATACTTACTGAAATTTCTAAAGAAAAAAGAGCGGGCAAATATCGCCCAGTTTTTGATTTTTTAGAATTAGAAAAAAATAATATAAAGCCATATTTGTTAAAATCAACTTATTTTGAATTGGCTGGTTTTTCTGGCAACAAAAAAGATTTTGATTCCATAAATGAATTCGTAAAGAGGTTTAAAATATCATCAATTACAGATGAGGATATAGAATTAGCGACTCTATTATCTAATTATTACAAAAATTCAATTGGAAATGATTTAAGCAAAATATCATTTTGTGATTGCTTGCATGCGGCAAAAATAATAAAGAACAAGGGCGACGTTTTTCTAATCACTTCTGATATTCATGATTATCCTATTACGATATTTGATTTAAAAAACTTATTAATTATTGATAACAGCAAGAAAGCTTCAATAATAGGTTTCATCACATACAACCATGAAAAATGGAAAAAGGCAGAATCTGATTTCAAAAAATCAAAATAAAGCAAGGCAATGATTTGTATTTGATAAATAAATTAAGTAAAATAAGAAACTGAAATGTAGATTTTGCTTCGATAAGAACGATGAGATAATTGAAAAATTAATTGAGGAAGTGAATGAGTTGGATTAATAAGCAGGAGTAGTGGCTCCTGCTTTTTTATTTGAGTGTGGGGCGAAGAAAAAATAAATATGTTATAATCTATTTGTTAAAATATATAAATATTTAGAGGACAAGATCCCCATTTCTTGGTTTTAGGTTTTGAAATATAAATTATTTATGCCATACATATTTTTAGACGAAAGTGGAGATTTAGGATTTGATTTTTCAAAAAAGAAAACATCAAGATATTTTTTAATAACCTGTCTTTTTGTTCCCAATAAAAGACCAATAGAAAAAGCAGTTTCTAATACTCA
>JBFFCO010000009.1:0-13101 GCA_041559835.1 Minisyncoccia bacterium
AATATCAACGACAGAAAAATACCAAAATTCTTTTTCTTCATCCCAAATCCGCCGGATTTTCTGCCCCTCAAAAATCACCATTTTTTTATCTCTTTTATTCATAATTTTATTATTTATTTTTTATTTTTTTTAGAGATTAATAATTTTTTTATTTCTTTATCAAAATCAGAGACATAATCTTTATCCTGTTTTATTTTAAATTTTTTATACTCTCTTTAATAGTCCCATGTTTTGTGGTATGTTCCAAAATGGAACCAACCTCTTTTCCCTTATTTTTATCTCTTTTATCCATGGTTTTATTTATTTTGATAGAAAATAAATTGACTAAAAAAATGATCTCATTCTTTCAATTGACCTTTTTATTTCTTTTATATCAGATGTACCAAATTTCCCACGATGGTGAATTTTTGTTCTTATATCTGTATGGATGCTAATCTGATTTAATTCTCCCTTATAAGGATAGTTTGCCGTCTCACTCTTGCTTCTTTGAAAAAAATTAATATCAAAATCTTTTATATTCAGCGGGGCACTGCGACCATCATCACTTCTAATCTTTAATTCTTCATAAAGTTCGTTGTGATACTCTTCGGTCGGCAAATCAAAGGCAACAAAATTGATTTCATTTGCAGAAACATATGGTAAAACCATTTTATCCATTTTTACCATTTCTATTTCTGATTCATTTCTTTTTAATACACCTACTTTCACTCTTTCATTATATAGAGTTTGCTTAACAAAAAGCGGTGAATGAGTAGATAGAAAAATTTGTGAAGTTTTTGAGAGTTCCAAAAGTACTTTAACAAAATCTTCTTGAAGTTTCGGGTGAAAATGCAATTCTGGCTCATCTATAAAAACTATTAGTTGTTTCTCGCTCTGTTGGGCAAGATAAAAAGAATAAAGCAAGCAGAAAACCATTTCATAGCCAGACCCCATTCTTTCAATTGGGACATGCTGTTTATTTTCTTTTTTTATTCCAAAAAATGCTTTATTATGCGGGGTCCAATTATTAATATAACCTAATGAAATTTTTTGCCCACTTATTTCCTCAAATTTTTTTACTGCCTTTTCTAAAAATTCATTATCAACTCCATTTAAAATATTTTTTATACTCTCATCTAAATCTATTATATCACCATCCCCTTTAATGTATTGAAAATCAAAATCCTCCATTAAGCGGTCAAATCTTGTTTTATTGAAATTGCCGGAGCGAACTTGATACCTTCTGTTTTCGTCTAAAAATAAAATATCGTTTTCATCAAATCTTTTTGACCTCCAAGGATTATTAACATTAACTCTTAAATTTGGGTCATCTTCTTTTATATTTTCATTATCAGATTGTATAAATTGTTGATCGCTTACAATAATTGAAGAGAGATATTTTTTATTATCTATTTTTCTAACATTTGCTTTAAACAAAAAACCCTTTGATTTAAAAGAACCCGAAATTGTTTTAGAGACATTAAAATCTTCATCTGCAAAAATTTTAACAAAAGAATCTTCCTCTGTATTAAAAAAATCATCCAATGAAAATCCATCAGTTTTATAAGAAAGTAGCGGGAGAACAAAAGCATCCAACAGGGCGGTTTTTCCACATCCATTCTCTCCAACAAATAAATTCAAACCACTGCCCTCACTCTTGCCATCAGGACAATTAAGATCGTCTATTTCAAAATATTTTTCATTTGAAAAGATTCTAAAATTTTTAATATTTATTGATTTTATAAACATATTTTTCCATTTACATATTTCTATCTTCTCTACCCTTCCATTTTAGGTTAATTAATTTCAGTAGCCATACTTTGTTTTATTATAAACCATTATTTTAAAAATTGCACTTTAAAATGGTCTTATTTTTTTATTTCCAAAAAACTACTGAATTAATTCAGTAGTATATTCAGTAGTTAATTGCCCCTTATCATTTCTTGCCCAATAAACCGCTCATTGCCTTATCAATATTATCACTATTGAATATATAACTTGAAGAATAAACGATATCTGCGCCAGCCGAGAAGCAGGCCATTGCTGTTTGTGGATTAATTCCACCATCAACAGCAACAATTAAATCTTTTCTTTTCTGCTTAATTGCCCTTATCTTATCTAAAATGGATATATCAAATTCCTGACCCGATGAGCCCGGCTCAACCGCCATAATAATAAAAAAATTAATATTTGAAATTATTTCTTTCCAATCATCATCTTTCTCCATCTCATCCAAAAAAGAATCGCCTTCTGACTTATCAATAGCCAATCCAATCTCCTTATTTGCCCCTCTTATTATTTCCAAAAATTTGCCTTTATTAATTACCGCATTCTTATGGATAACTACCCTCTTTACGATATCAATATCCAACCAGTCATTTATTTTATTTTCTGGAAATTCTACCATTAAATGAATTTCAATATTTATATTTGATTTATTGTTTAATTCTAATAATTTTTTGGGGTCATTCCATGTTTTTCTTTCTACAAAAATACCATCAAATATATCAATCTGAATCCAATCAGTTCGCCCGCCCATCAAATCAAATTTTCTTGCCACTTCATCAAAATTTATTTCATTTATTGCTGGAATTATTTTCATATTTCATCAATTTGATTAATTCTTCTCTTATACCTCTCCTCATTGCTAAAATCAGTGGTTAAAAATTTATTTATAATAGAAAGAGCGGTCTCTAAATCAATTATATCGGCCGACAAAATCAACACATTAATATCATCATCTCTTCTTCCTGCTTCCGCCAACCATGGGGATATTGCCATTCCACCCCTTATTCCCTTAAATCTATTGGCGACAATATTCATTCCAATCCCTGAGCCGCAAATAAGGATGCCCCTATTCTCATTAGGGTTTTCCAAAACTGCTTCTGCTACTTTTTTGGCAAAGATGGGATAATCATCTTTTGGGTCATATTCGCTATTTCCTAAGTCGTCAAAAATATATCCTTCTTTTTCAAGAAATGATTTTATCTCTTCTTTTAATTTGTATCCTCTATGATCAGCCCCCAAATATATTTTCATACTTTTGATATTTTTATTAAAGATTTTATGTATTGGAAAATAATTATCTATCCCCGCCGACGAAGTCGGCGAGGATACCATCTTATTTCCTTTTAATTATAACACTTATATATTTTGAATTACGAAATAGAAAAATTATCCCTCTCCTGTCATTCCCGCGAAGGCGGGAATCTCCGTTTTCCCTTGTTTTTAGACCCCTGCCTTCGCAGGGGCGACAGAAAGAGAAATATATAAAGTTATAGAAAAAGATATTTCGTAATTAGAAGTATATATTAGAAAATTATCGCTTATCCCCGCCGACGAAGTCGGCGGGGATATCAACTTACTTCCTTCTAATTATAGCACTTATATATTTAAAAAAATAGCATTTGAGAATAATTACCCCCCAAATGCCCATTTGCGATGCCATGCCTATGCCTTGCCTATGCCTTGAAATATGGAAATAAATGTTTTAATATAATATTAATGTCTTAATAATCGGGTAGGTGGCGGAGTAGTCAATCGCACCAGACTGTAAATCTGGCGGCCTTGTGCCTACGCAGGTGCAAATCCTGCCCTGCCCACACATAATCTATCAATCTATAAAAAACCGCCCGGCGGTTTTTTATATCACTTCTTTTTTTGAAATAGTCCGAATACATCTTACACAAGCTTTTATCTTTTGACCATCTCCTAATTTGACTGGCTGAATATTGGCTTTTTGCCTTCGTGTATTAACGGGATTCCATTTACTTCGGACCTTCTTGTATTTAACTGTTTTTTGGGATGATTTCCCACATACTTCACATTGTCTCATAATACGACTATCTTACATTATTTTAAAAAATAATCAAATCAGGCACTGGGCTCATCTTGTATTGGACAAGACTTAAAATAGAAAATATTAAAAAATTATGTATAATGATTAGCGATGGATAATAAGAATGAAATATTAGAGGGATTGAATGATAATCAAAAATTGGCTACCACTACTACAGAGGGGCCTATTTTGATTGTCGCTGGGGCTGGTTCAGGAAAAACAAGAACGCTCACTCATCGGTTGGCTTATCTTATATCAAAAAGAGTTGAGCCCGAAAAAATATTAATGGCAACATTTACAAATAAGGCCGCAAATGAAATGAGGGAAAGAGTCGGGGCTATTTTAAAAGACAAGGAAAAAGCAAGGAAGCCATTCATCGGAACATTTCATCAATTAGGAGTTTTAATACTTCGCTCAATAAGAGGTGGATGCTTTGGGAGAGGACAAAATTTTATTATTTTTGATGCTAACGACTCAAAACAATCAATAAAAAATTGTCTTAAAGAATTAGATCTTCCAAAAGAGCAATTTAGTTATTTTGCAGTTTCAGAAGAAATATCTCGGGCGAAAAATAAATTATTAAACTCAAGTAAATATAAAGAAACAGCAGAAAATTTTTTTCAAAAAAATGTCGCTAATGTTTATGAATTATATGAAAAGAAATTAGAGGAAAATAATGCCTTTGATTTTGATGACTTAATTTTCAAGGTAGTTTCTCTCTTTAAAAAAGATGACGATTTATTAAAAAAATACCAAGATAGATGGCAGTATGTTATGGTTGATGAATATCAAGACACAAATTTCAGTCAATATTGTCTAATAAACTTTTTGGCGAAAAAAAATAGAAATATATGTGCAGTTGGAGACGATGATCAAGCAATATATTCATGGCGACAGGCCGATTTAAGAAATTTCTTAGAATTTGAAAAGGACTGGAAGGGGGCGAAAATAATATTTTTGGGAGAGAATTATAGGAGTAGCAAGGCGATAATATCAGCAGCTCAAAAATTGATAGAGAATAATAAGTTTAGAAAATCAAAAAAACTTTATACAAATAATAAAGAAGGGAATCTTGTGAATGTAATTCCATTGAGGAATGACTTCGCTGAGGTGGATTTTATTATTAAAAAAATAGAGTATTTAAAGAATAAAAATAATTGGGGGGTTAATGATTTTGCGATTTTGTATAGGACAAATGCTCAGTCAAGAATAATTGAGGAAGGATTTTTAAAAAATAGAGTTGATTATCAAATTTATGGCGGAATGAGGTTTTATGAAAGAAGAGAAACAAAAGACTTGATTTCTTATTTAAGGGTTATTAATGATAAAAATGATTTAGTTAGCTTAGAAAGAATTATAAATGTGCCATCAAGAAAGATTGGCGATAAGAAAAAGGAGATTATTTTTGATAAGACGGAAAATATTGATGGTGTTTGGAGAAAATTAGAAATGTTCCCGGAGGCAAAAATTTTTATGAAGACAATAATTGAAGGGAAAAGTATGATTCAAGAGGGGGTAAGAGTGGCAGATTTGACTGGATTTTTAATTGAAGCAATTGGGTATAAAAAATATTTATTAGCAATTGATAGAGGCAAAGAAAGATGGGAGAATGTTTTAGAACTTTTAAGAATATCAGAAGAAAAAGAGTTTAAGGGGAGAGAGGGGTTGGCAAATTTTTTGGATAGAGTTTCTTTATTTCAGGAAAGTGAAGGATCTTTTGGTGATTCAAAAAATAATTCAGGAGTAAAGATGATGACAATCCATAGTGCCAAGGGATTGGAATTTAGGGCAGTTTTCATTGTTGGAATGGAAGAAGGTCTTTTGCCTCATTCCCAATCAAAGTATTCTGATGATGATTTAGAAGAAGAAAGAAGGTTGGCTTATGTTGGGATGACTCGGGCGAGAGATGATTTGTATCTCCTTTTTGCCCAAAAGAGGAAGTCTTTTGGGGGGATTGTGGCAAATACTCCATCAAGATTTTTAAGCGAGATTCCAAATGATTTGGTTCGGTGGGAGGGGCAACCAGTCGGATTATTAGATAATAGAGGTTTTTCTGCTAATGATTCAGGCGATGATTTAGAGGACGATTGGGATGATTTATATGATGAGGACGGCATCGGCGAAGAAGTTTTTTAGAAAAATAATAGGTTTTTGGCAAAATTCTTGAGAGTGGTTGGCTTTTAGATAATTAATTGGTAAGATAGTAATAATATTAAATATGATTAATATTGACTACAAAAAATATAAAAAAGATTGCTTGTCTTTTTTTCAAAAACTAATACAAACTCCATCAGTAAATGGCAGAGAAAACGAAAAAGAAATAGTTTCTCTGATAGAAAAAGAGTCTAAATTTTTGAATCTTCCGTATAAAATTTTTGAAAAAGAAAAAGACAGACCTAATATTTTTGTTGGAGAAAACTTTTCAAGTGATAAAGATTTACTTCTAGTGGCTCATACTGATACTGTTCCAGAAGGGGATAAGGAAAAATGGGATACCCCGCCTTTTAGTGGAGAAATTATTAATGGAAAAATATATGGTAGAGGAGCATTAGATTGTAAGGGGGGCATTGCCTTAAGTTTATATACCCTTAAGGCATTAAAAGATATAAATAAACTTCATTCAGCTAAATTTATTGGGGGTGTAGATGAAGAAAGTGGAGCTGATTCTGAATTTGGAATTAAATATCTTTTAGAGCAAGGATTAAAAGCAAAAGGAGCCGTTTATACTTATGGCAGTCAAAAAAGAAAAAAAGAATTTCTAACTATCGGTCATAGAGGAGCCGTAAGATTATGGATTATTTGCAGGGGAGAATCTGCTCATTCTGGCTCAAAAGAATGGCAAGATAGAACAAAAGGAGAAAATGCTATTGATGGAATAAATGAATTGCTCAATCAATTAAAAAATATTAGTTTTTCGGGAGAAAGCAAGTATTTTCCCAGTTATGGATTTGTTCTCACTCCAACAATGATTTCGGGAGGAATTGGCGAGTCAATTGTTCCGTCTGAAGCTAAAGTTTTGCTCGACATCAGGACTTTACCAAAACACAATAATGAAGAGATAATAAAAAAAATCAGAGAAATTACTAAAAAATTAGAAAACAAAAGGAGATTTTATGAGATGAAGATAAAAAATAATGTGTCTGGAGCATTGACTGATCCCCAGTCGGATATTGTTAAAAAAGTGGTTTCTTTAATGGGCAAAATTTATCAAGCCAAAAACCCCATTTTAAAAGGATCTGGGCCATATAATGAAGCTTATATGTTTATTAAAGCAGGAATTCCAACTATTATTGGTTTTGGCCCAGAAGGAGATGGCTTTCATTCAATTAATGAATATGCCGAAATTGACTCAATGGAAAAATCTTTTGATTTTTTGACTAATTTGGCTTTGAAAATATAAATATACTCAAACTTTTAATTTATTTAAAAATATGAAATTAGATGAATTGGAGAAAAAAATTGGAATAACTTTCAAAAATAAAGACCTCTTAACAAAGGCCTTTACACATCGTTCATATATAAATGAAAGCAAGAAGATAGTTGAGCATAATGAGAGATTGGAATTTTTAGGGGATGCCGTATTAGAACTTTCCGTGAGTGATTACTTATTTAAAAAATTTCCTGATGAAATGGAAGGATATATGACAAGTTTAAGGGCTGCATTAGTAAATAC
The DNA here is from genome assembly GCA_041559835.1 of Minisyncoccia bacterium. GTDB lineage: Bacteria > Patescibacteriota > Minisyncoccia > UBA6257 > JAAZHW01 > JBFEPE01. The sequence continues at coordinate 7,491 of JBFFCO010000009.1, forward strand.
TATCTCTCTTTCAGAAGTGGCAAATGAGTTGGGTTTTGAAAAATACCTTCTTTTATCAAAGGGAGAGGCAAGGGAGACAGGAAGAGGGAAGAGGCACACAATGGCAAATACAATAGAGTCTCTTATAGGGGCGATATATTTAGACCAGGGATTTAATAAGGCAGATGATTTTATAATAAAAAATATAATAGAAAATAAATTAGATGAAATAATTAAGGAGGAGAAATTTCGTGATGCAAAAAGTTTATTTCAAGAAAAAGCTCAGGCAGAGAAGGGCATTACTCCTGAATACAGAATTATTAAGGAGTGGGGACCAGATCATAATAAAAAATTTATATCCGGTGTTTTTTTGGGCAAGAAATTAATCGCTAAAGGCGAGGGTTTGTCTAAGCAAGAAGCGGAAACAGAGGCCGCCAAGAGGGCATTAGATGTTAGTGGGTGGTAAGTTTTTATTTCAATAAAAAATGGAGAATAATAAGAAAAAAATTGGGCGGATTGGCGAAGATGAGGCGGAAAAATACTTATTGAAAAATGGATTTGATATTATTGAGAGGAATAATTATCAAAAATGGGGGGAGATAGATATAATTGCCAAAAAGAAAAATGTTTGGAGATTTGTAGAAGTGAAGACGATGAGGATAAATCCGATGTTTGGTAGTAGTGGGATAGTTCCAGAAGATCAAATTACGAGAGATAAGATTATTAAAATTAAGAGGAGTGCCGTTGCTTATGCAAATAGGAATAGAATTGATAATTATCAAATTGATTTGATTGCGATTGATATTGGAAGTAATAATGAGATTTTCGACATCCGCCACTGGGAAAATATTTAATATGCTATAATATAAATATGGTGGAGAAGTTGGATGAAATAAAAATAAAGATTGTTCTTACTGGCGGGGGGAGTGGGGGGCATATATTCCCCCTAATTAGTGTCTATGATGAATTAAAAAAATTATCTAGCCAAAAACTCATCTCATTAGATGCCCTTTATATCGGTCCAAACGGATTTGGAGAAAGAGAATTTAACAAAAAACAAATCAAAACAAAATTTATAATGGCAGGAAAGATGAGAAGGTATGTTTCCGTCTTGAATCTTTTTGATATATTCAAGGTAATGATTGGATTTATTCAATCATTGATGGCTATTTGGAGATTTATGCCTGATATAATTTTTAGCAAGGGAGGATTTGGCTCAGTGCCGGTTATTTTAGTCGGCTGGTTATACCGCATTCCAATATTCATTCATGAATCAGATTCCATTCCCGGGGTTAGCAATAGAATAGCGGCAAAATTTGCTAAAAGAATCGGGATAGCATTTCCTCAAGCGGAACCATATTTTCCAAGTTCAAAAGTTGCTATTGTAGGCAATCCTGTGAGGACTGGATTATTTTTACCATCTCCAAGGGAAGAAGTAAGAGAAAGATTTGATCTTTATAATAAATGGCCCCTTCTTCTTGTTTTAGGTGGTTCGCAGGGAGCTCAAAAGATAAATGATTTAATTTTGAATTCTCTTGATAGTTTAATAAAAAATAAAGTTCAAATTTTTCATCAAACAGGAGCGAGAAATGAAAAACAAATTTCAGCCGAGGCGAATATTATTCTCCATGGTGTGCCGGAGGAATATAAGAAAATGTATAAGGCGGTTGGATTTTTGAACGAGAAAGATTATTCCGACATTCTTTCTGCCTGTGATTTAGTTGTTGCTCGGGCGGGGAGTGGGACTATTTTTGATATTTCCTTTGCTAATAAACCATCTATTTTAATCCCCTTGTCTAAATCTGCTGGCGGTCATCAAAGAAAAAATGCTCTTGAATACCAAAAAGTGGGGGCGGCAACCGTTTTAGAAGAAAAGAATATTCTCCCTCAAATTTTAGTTCAGGAAATTTTAGACATTATTAATGATAAGGAATTGGCGGATAGATTAGCCAAAAGGGCAAATTATTTTTCTCAACCATATTCAGCAGTTAAGATTGCCAATGAGATATTTTCTATTCTTAATATTGACCCTGTTGATGTTCCGGAGAAAGATGACTCCGCTCCTTCTCCGCCATCATATTCAGTATCCAGTCTCGGCATTTTAAGATAGTTTAGTAACAGACCTAACTTTTAATTTATAAGGTTATATATTAAAATCAGGGTATGAAAAAAATGAAGATATTTGAATTTCTAAAAGAAGAAAAGACTCTCGTATTTATACTTATAATATTATCAATTCTCACAAGATTTTGGTATTTTGGAAAGCCAGCAGAAATAGTTTTTGATGAGGTTTATTTTGCAAAATTTACATCAGATTATTTTAAAGGGGAATATTATTTTGACATTCATCCCCCTTTAGCAAAATTGATATTAGCCGGCTCATCAGCAATTTTTAATCAAAAACCACCAGTTGTTTTTGATTTTAAGGGAATAGGAACAGAATATACCGGAAATTTTTTCAAATTAACGAGAGGAGTCGTCTCTTTATTCGGTGTTTTTTTAGTTTTAGCAGTTTATTGGTTGGCAAAAAGATTATTTATTGTCAAAGATAAATTTATTTTAGCAAGGCCAAAGTTAGATGATGATGAGGTAGAAAATAATGCTAAATGGATTGCCTTTCTATCAGGTCTATTTGTAATATTTGACAATGCAATACTCACTCAGTCTAGATTTGTTTTGACTGATATATTTCTCCTCTTTTTTGGAATTTTAGGAGTGGCCGTTTTTTTAAAATCTTTATCTTTAAATTTATGGTCAAAAAAATATTTTCTCTGGACATCATTATCAGCCGTTTTATTATCAGCCAGTTTTTCAGTGAAATGGACGGGGTTGTTATTTTCAGGAGTAGTGGGAGTAATTTTGATATGGCTTGCCTTAAGAGACAAGAAAATTAAGAGATTTTTATCTTCTCTACTCATAATGTTTTTGGTAGGAGTAATTTTTTATATTTTAATTTTTGCAATTCACTTAGGAATCCTTTCTTATTCTGGAGATGGAAATGATTATATGAGCTCAAGATTTAAGGCAACGCTGATTGGTAGCAATGAGAATGTAGGGGGAATGATAGAGCCATTAGGTTTTTGGGGCAGATTTTTTGAATTGAATAAGGCGATGCTTATTTCTAATGCTGGACTAACCGCCGAGCATTCTTATGGTTCCAAATGGTATAGTTGGCCAATATCAGAAAGGCCGATATATTATTGGAATAAGGCGATGGACGACGGTCAATTAGCAAGAATTTATCTTCAATCAAATCCAATTCTTTGGTGGTTGGCGGGATTATCTATTTTGTATTGGCTTTTGTGGTGGATTAAGGAATTATCTTTAAAGATTTTAAAAAATAAAAATATTAGCCAATATTTTTTCCCGATATCAATTATATTATTAGGGTATTTTGCTAATTTATCTGCTTATATTTTTGTTTCTCGTGTTGCTTTTCTTTATCATTATTTCCCATCTTTATTATTTGCCATAATTGGTTTGGGATTTTTGATTTGGAAATATTTGAGAAAATGGCCTGCTCTGATTTTATTTATTTTAATAGCAATTATTTTAAGTTTTGTATTCTTTGCCCCGCTTAGCTACGGACTTCCTCTGTCCGAAGAGCAATTCAACCTCCGAATTTGGTTCCCTTTGTGGCAATAATCTTTATTTATAAGCAATGGGTGGTAGCAATTTTGGAATAATAAAATTGGGTATATAATATTTAGGTAGTATAAATCAAACAATATTAATCTTCCCCGCCCGCCTTTGGCGGACCACCCCTCTATTAGAGGGGAATAAGAAGCGGAAATAATGGCACTTCTTTTCTCTGTCACCCCCGTGCAGGCGGGGGTCTAAAAGATGGCAAGTGGGTGGTAGTAGTTAGGTTGAGATTCCCCGCCAAGGGCGGGCAGGCTGCCGGAGTATTATCCGCCTATGGCGGACAGGAATGACAAGGAAAAGAAAGAATGACAAGGAAGAGGTAATATGCAAAAATTTATTTAAATAGACAAATGACAAAAATATTTCAAAAAAATATAAAAAATAAAAAAGGGCTTGCCTTTATGCCCACCGTCTTAATGATAGGGGTAATTATGGCGGAATTAGGAATCGCTCTCGTTTTCTTAATTTATTTATCAAATTTATCATCATTTAGCACAAGAGTTTCGCAGGAGGCAATGTTTGCTGCTCGGACAGGAGTTAATGATGCTATATTAAGAATTGGCAGAGACAAGACATTTCCGTCAGGATTTTCTAATTACGAGATGAGTATTGGCAGAGTTGCCGTTTTAGTTAATATTCAAAAAAATACACCCGGCAATAATCAAGATACAATAGTTAGCACAGCATCAGTGAGAAGTTTTCAGAGAGTAATTCAGGCGATAATCAGCATTAATGCAAAAACAGATGAGGTGACTATTGTATCAATGGAAGAGATATAGGTTTTAATAAGGAAGAGATAAAATTATGAAAAAACAAGGCAAAAACAATAAAATTATCATCTATAATACTGAGGATGGGGAAACTAAAATTGAAGTGCAGATGAAAGATGATACTGTTTGGCTTTCTCAAAAGCAGATGGCTGAGCTTTTTGATAAGGCAAAATCTACCATAAATGAGCATATTCAAAATATTTATGATGAAAAAGAACTTGTTTTAGAAGAAACAATGAGAAAATTCGGAAATTCCGAATTTTCTACCAAGCCAACAAATTATTACAATTTAGATGTTATTATTTCCATTGGTTATAGGGTAAAATCATTACGAGGCACACAATTTAGGATTTGGGCTACTCAAAAATTAAAGGAGTATATTATTAAGGGTTTTGTGATGGATGATGATCGTTTAGCCAATGGAGGAGTTAGAAAATCATATTTTGAAGAATGGGAAGAAAGAATTAGAAAAATCAGAACATCAGAAGCAAATTTTTATCAGAAAGTGAGGGATGTTTTTGCTACTAGCGCTGATTATGATTCAAAAACTGATTATGCTAAACTTTTTTATGCCACCGTTCAAAATAAATTCCATTTCGCCATTACAGGGCTAACCGCGGCAGAAATTGTTTCATTGCGAATAGATGGTCAAAAAGAAAATATGGGACTTACAAATTGGAAGGGCAAAATTATCACTAGGCAACAAGCAGAAATTGCTAAAAATTATTTACAAGAATTGGAACTGAAAAGATTGAATTTGCTGGTAGAACAATTTTTGTCTTTTGCCGAATTGCAAAGTGTGGAAAAAAGAGTTATGTATATGAAAGATTGGGTTAAAAAATTGGATGACTTTTTGATTTTGAATGAAAAAGAGATTTTGAAAAATGCTGGCAATGTATCGCATTTAGATATGGAAAAGAAGGTTAGAAAAGAATTGGAAATATATAATCAGAAAAAATTAAATTAAAAAAGTCGGGCGAGATAAAATAATTTTTATTAGGTATAAAAGAAAATAAATTTTAAATATTATGAAGTATCTTGTTTATGCAAAAATATTAGGTGATTATATGCCAACCAAGAAGACGAGAATTGGAGAGTGTGTAATACAAAAAAGTTATGAGCAATATCAAATACCCGATGATCGTCCAGTTATTCCAATTAGATCAAGGGGTGACGAATTTCATTGTTTGGAGAAAGGTGTGAAAAATTATATTTAT
>JBFFCO010000010.1:0-12295 GCA_041559835.1 Minisyncoccia bacterium
AAAAAAAAATCAGGGCAGATACTCACAGAAATTCTAATTGCCATCGCTGTCGCCGGTATAATTATTGGTGGAATAGCGGCAACAATTGGCACAGGACTAATAACAAGTAAAAAAACAAAGCAGATAACAGTAGCAAATGGACTAGCCCAAGAACTTATTGAGGCGGTTAAGGCAATAGGTCAAGGTTCTTGGCAGAGCATTTATTGTCCGCCCAGCGGAAGTTGTCCCGGCTCAAAAGGGGAGGGAGTAGAATATAGCACGGTGCTATCATCAGGAAGTTGGCAACTTCAATTGGATAGGGCGACTACGACGATAGATGGTTTGGACTATGGATATTATTTTTATATAGAAAATGTCAACAGAGATGAGGCGGGTAATATAACAGATTCAGGTGGAGCAGAAGATCCGTCAACACAAAAAATATCAATTTTTGTAAATTGGGCTGGTGGGGGAGATGATTTTAATATATTTGAATATATCACAAGAACGAATATTTTGACTTTTTCCGATAGTAATTGGTCTTCTAATAAAATAAATGATGGTCCATATACTTATAGCTCGGGATATTATTCAAGTAGCACCGGAGATATTATTATTCAAAATGGACAAATTCAACTCACTGATTAAGCGATAGAATAATAAATAGAAATTAACTACTGAATATATTCAGTAGTTAATTTGGGAATAAAATCAGTCATTTTTTGTCCATTCTTTTTTGTCTTCCTCATATAAGAATTGAACTGTAACAAAATCAAGGTTTTTCGCATGAGCAGGAACAATGTTTTGTCCCTCTTTCAAATCAGAAGCTTTTATTCTCCCAATTTTTTCTGTAAAAAACGGTAAGTTTTCATTATCATTGTATCCAATGATGTATTTGAATCCCAATTTTTTTAATATGTAAGGCAGAGTTTCTTTAAAAAATTCTGAAGCTATTCCCTCTCCTGGTCTGCCATTAAAACTTGCTACATATAGCGAATTTGGGGTTTCTTCTTTTTGCTCAAATCTGAATAACAATACAATAGGATTGGATAAATCGTCTTTTTCTTCAAAGACAGTATATCCCTTTTTTGATTCATATGATTTAATATTATTAATACCCCCTGCTGATTCTATTGCATTTTTTGGTAGAAAAAGTTTTGGAAATTCTTCTATAGCTTTTTCAATCTTACTACCACCAAATAAATCGTCAATTTTATCTTGGTTATGACCACGATTTCTAAGGTCGCTCTCATTTTCCTCTCTTTCTTTTGCCCATTCTTCAAAACTATTTTTTAATTTTTCTAAATCATTTTCCTCTTTTTCAAAGGACAAATTTTTTATTGAGTCATCTTTTAAGTTTTTGAAATCTTCTATTTTTTTGAATTGCTTCATATATTTATCTTATTTAGGATAGACTATTGATGATTATTATAAACAAAAATAAAATTATTGCAAGTATATGTATAAGTCTATGTATGCTTATTTTCCTTATTTAATCAAAAAGGTTATAATTAGTAATATCTGATAAACACTCTTTCTGTCACCCCCGCCCGAGGCAGGGGTGACAAAGAAGAAACAGAAAAGGAGGGGTTAGATAATCTAATATAAATAAAAAAACAAAGCATGAAGTTAGAAAAAGATATAAAAAATATAAAAAAAATAATTTTTGGGATGGCGATTATTTGCTTATCGCTGATATTTTTACCGAAAATATTAATGGCAGATAATTGCAACAATGAATGTTTTTACTGCTCTTTTCCTGATATTCCATCCGTTATCGCCTCTGCCACAAATGAGACTACTATAAATATTACCGAATCTTCAGCAGGAGCAGATTATTATACATTAAAAAGAGGAGGTGTTTCATTAGGAACAAATACTGGTTCATATAATGATACAGGTAGAAATCCGGGGACTGAATATACTTATACTGCGAATGCTTGCGATGAAAATTGTGAAAACTGCACAAGTTATGTTTGCGGAGAGCTTGTTTGTTGGGAATGCTCTGCTGCACCACAGGACAAATGCTCTTCTTTCTCCGGAGGAACTTCTGAAACAACAGATTTTTATAACCCTACTGGCCTTTCTACTTCTTGTAGTTTGGTAAGTAATAGCCCCAAAATAAATATTTCATGGAATGATAATTCAGTTGCTGAGACTGGTTATAAGGTAGAGGAAAATAGTGGCTCTGGTTATTCAGTTGTTTCCACGGAGCCAGTAAATACCACTTCTTATGACACAACAAGTGTTACTGATGGCACTTGGTATTATTATCGGGTGAGGGCTTATCATAGTTCTGGGTCATATTCAAGTTATTCATCGGTTGATTCTTGTCTAACCCCAATATCCGTTCCAACAAGTTTTTCTGCCACCGCAATATCTGATTCACAAATAAATCTTTCTTGGACAGATAATTCCACTGGTGAAAGTGGTTTCAAAATTGAAAGGGCGACCGGGTCTTGTAGTGGATTTTCACAAATAACAACTGTCAGTTCAAATATAGAAAGTTATTCTGACACAGGATTGTTTGCGGGAACGACATATTGTTATAGAGTCCGAGCATACACAAGCGAAACAAACTCAAGTTATTCTAGCACAGATTCTGATAGCACTTCAATTGATGCTCCAAGTAGTTTTTCTGCCACCACCATATCTGGTTCACAAATAAATTTATCATGGACAGATAATTCAACTGGCGAGAGCGGTTTTAAAATTGAGAGAGCGACTGGGTCTTGTAGCGGATTTTCACAAATAACAACCGTGGGGGCGAATGCCACTTCTTATTCAAATGTTGGATTGAGTGAGGGGGCAACATATTGTTATCGAGTTAGAGCATATACCGCGACGACAGATTCTAATTATTCAAATACTGATACTGCTATCACGAGTATTACTGCCCCGTCTAATCTTTCTGCTACTACGGCATCAAGTTCGCAAATAAATCTTTCGTGGTCTGACAATTCTACTGGCGAGAGCGGTTTTAAGATAGAAAGATCATCGGGGGGTTGTAGTAGTTTTTCTCAAATTGATACCACTGGAGCAAATGTGAGTTTTTATCAGGACACTTCGGTTTCAAGTGGTTTAACATATTGTTATAGAGTCCGAGCATATTCTGGGAGCACAAATTCTTCTTATTCAAATACAGATTCGGCGACTGCCACATTGGCTTCTCCAAGCAATCTTTCGGCTACTACAATTTCCACTTCCCGAATAAATTTATCATGGACAGATAATTCAACTGGCGAGAGCGGTTTTAAAATTGAGAGAGCGACTGGGTCTTGTAGCGGATTTTCACAAATAACAACCGTGGGGGCAAGTTCTACTTCCTATTCTGATTTAGGTCTAAATCAGGGTGTGCTATATTGCTACCGGGTCCGAGCTTACACCGCAGTGGCAAACTCTGATTATTCAACGACTGATTCTGCGACTACAAATATTTCTGCTCCGACAAGTTTGTCGGCTACTTCAATTTCCGGGTCTCAAATAAATTTGTCGTGGTCTGATAATTCAACTGGTGAGAGTGGTTTTAAAATAGAGAGAGCAACTGATAGTTGTAGTGGATTTTCTCAGATTGATACAGTTGGAGCAAGCATTACTTCTTATTCCAGCACCGGGCTATCAAATAGCACGACATATTGTTATCGGGTGAGGGCATATACAACGGCGACAAACTCAACTTACTCAAATACTGATTCTGCGATTACAAAAACACCCCCAACCGCTCCGTCTTCTCTTGTCGCATCAGTTATTTCATCAACTCAAATTGATTTATCATGGTCGGATGAATCAGATAACGAAACTGGTTTTAGAATAAGAAGAGCGGATGGCTCCAGTTGTGATAGTGAAAGTGATGAACTCACAACTACTTCTGCGGGATCTGTTTCATACAATAACACAGGACTTCCTAATGGTGTTCAATATTGCTTCGTCGTTTGTGCTTACAATGATGATGGGGAAAATTGCTCGGCTTCTGATACTGCGACAACCACATTGTCTCCGCCGTCGTCATTTAATTATGGGACAATTGGGCAAAGTTCAATTTCTTTCAATTGGACAGATAATTCAACTGGCGAAGATGGATTTAAAATAGAGCGGACAACTGCTGGATGTTCTTCTGGATTTTCTCAAATTGATACCTCTGCTTCAGCAAGTTATACCGATAGCACTCTATCTTGTAATAGCGATAGCACAGCATATTGCTACCGAGTCCGGGCATATACTGCAGATTCTAATTCAAGTTATCTCACAGCGGGAGGCGAAAAACAAACATTGCCTTGCACCCCGACAAGTTTATCAGCGACAGCGATTTCCGGCTCTCAAATTGATGTCTCTTGGACTGACAATTCTGCCAACGAAACAGAATTTAGATTAGATAGAAAAATTGGACTTGGTGGAAATTGGGCTCTATCAACAACAACTATTGCTAATGATACCACTCATAGTGATACTGGTCTCACTGATGGAATTGTATATTATTACAGAACAAGAGCATGCAATACAGATGGATGCTCTGGATATTCTGACACTGATTTTGCGACTACTACTCTTTCTGCTCCAAGTAATTTTGCTTGTGTTGTTTCAAGTTCAAGTCAAATAAATCTCACATGGGATGATAATTCATCAAATGAGACGAGTTTTAGTATAGAGAGGGCGACTAGTTCGCCAACCACAATTGAAGTTGCTTCTGTTGGTCAAAATGCGACTTCATATAATGATACTAATTTATTGGAGCAAACGGAATATTTTTATCGGGTCCGAGCCTATAATTCAAATACTAATGTTTATTCAAATTATACAAGTGAGTGTAGCACAAGCACTTTAATATATGTTCCAACTGGAAATCTCACTTCTTCTATTTTTGATACTGAACTTCCAAATGGAGCAGCATTTAATTTCATAAAATGGAAGGGGGTTCAGCCGTCTGGCAGTAGAGTTCTTTTTCAATTTGCTTCTTCAAATTCCACTTCAAGTTGGGAGTATTTTGGTCATGATGGGACAGGCACCACATATTATGAATCTGCTGTTGATGGGGTGGGGGTAGCACCTGCTGTGATATCCACGAGGTTTCATAATAATCATAGGTATTTTAGATATAGGATATATCTTTATCCTAATGAGTCAGCCGAATCGCCTCTCGTAGATGAGGTCGTCATCGGCTACTCCCCATAGCTTTTGTTTTGCCTTATATTTTTCCTTAATTTATTTCTCTCTACAATCCCCCTCTAATAGAGGGGTGTCCAGCCTCTGCAAGTCAGGGGCTGGGCGGGCATTGCCCTGCCGAAGCCTTGGCGAAGGCGGGGTGTTTTTCTTTTGCACTGTCACATAAAAAATTAATTTTAAAAAAAGGCAAGAGGATTTCTCCTCTTGACCATGTTTTTTCGATTCAGCACTGCCTTATCAGATTAAGATTAAATAAAAGAAAAACACATTGAGGCAATAAATGAAACAACCTTTGATAAACAAATAATTCCAATTGTTATCATAATTATGCTAACTATAGCTCCGCGCAGTTGCCTTTCCATCCATTTGTAAAATAAGTCATATCCTCCTTTTTTTTCGGTTGAATCTTCATCTTTTTTGACCGCTTTTTTGAGTGCCAGCACCAGCTTTAACATATTTTTTATTGATTTGGCAAAATGCTTCTGTCCAATAAAAACAAGCAAAAGAGATAATAAGATAAAAATCACTATACCCATTTTAATTCCTCCTAATCTTTCTTTTTTTATTCTATTGTGAAAGACGGGAAGATTATTCCCGAAATTCCAATATCATCTAATCATATATTTATCCACCTGTCAAATTTTGGAGTTCGGCAAGGCAGGTTATTTTTATGCCCCCTTCCACACTCCCAACTTTAACTTCAAAAAATAATGTGTTAAAATATAATATATGACAAACTTAATGGAGAGATTATTGGGGATGAAAAAAATGATTTCCGAAACAAAAGAGAAACTAAACATTCCACAAAAAAAAATAAGGATAAATAAAATAGAATTATTATCCAGCCAACCGAATTTTTGGGATAACCCTGAAGTTGCAGGTAATATGAGTCAAGAATTAGATGACCTAAAAGATGAGGCGATGATATGGGACGAATTAGAAAAAGAAAATGATGATTTAATAATATTAGCCCAAGAATCTGCTGGTGATAATGATTTAGAAAAGGAGCTGGAAGAAAAAGCCGATGAATTAAATAAAAAATTAGAGAAAGAATTATTAAAAGATTCTCTCTCTAGTAAATATGATAGCAGGAAGGCAATAATGACTATTATTGCTGGACAGGGTGGTCATGATGCCGAAGATTTTGTTCGGATGCTTTTCAATATGTATGCCGGTTATTTTGAGGACAAGAGATGGCCTTATATTGTTTTAGACCAGCATTATTCAGATGAGGCGGGAAGTTCTCCTCTTGCTAAGGGTGAAAGAGGATTGAGAAATATCACTATCGCGATAGATAAGAAGTTTGCTTTTGGTTATTTCAAGAACGAAGCAGGAGTTCATAGATTGGTGAGGGTTTCCCCATTTGATGCTAAAAAATTGAGACATACATCATTTGCTCTTATAGAAATGATGCCAGAAATTGAAGAAGTTGAGATGAAGGATATTGAGATTGATGAGGATGATTTAAAAATTGATTTTTTTACATCATCAGGACCAGGTGGGCAGAATGCAAATAAGAGGGAAACAGCAGTGAGGATTGTTCATATTCCGACAGGGCTTTCTGTTTCATGTGAGGCAGAGAGGTCTCAACTTCAAAATAGAAAGAGGGCAATGCAAATATTAAAGATGAAGATGTTTAATTATCTAAAAGACAAGAGAAGAGATGAGGTGAAGTCAATAAGAGAAAAAATTGTTCCTACTTGGGGAAGTCAAATAAGGAACTATGTTTTCAATCCGTATAAGTTAGTTAAGGATTTAAGAAGCGGAGTTGAGACAAGTCAAATTGATGATGTTTTTGATGGAGAAATAGATGATTTCATCAAGGGTGGTTTAAGGTTATAGGGCATAAAAAATTGCGATATAATAAAAATATAGACAACTTAAAGATTGCGATAAGAAATTAATTATGAATAAAAATAGCAAAAAATCAGGATTGGTAAGGGTAATAACTTTTCCATTCAAGGGCGGATATAGGTCTGTTTGCCTTGATTTTGATATTGTAAAGGATGGCAATGATTTAAATAAATTAAGAGAAGAAATGCAGGAAGCAATAGAGGGTTATATTGAGAATGTCATCAAAAATAATTTAAGTGATAATCTTTTGAATAGGCGGGCCGAAAAGAAATATTGGAAAATATTTGAAGAATATTGTAAGTTTGCTTCTTCTAATAAAAATAATAATTTCCCCGCAAAAATTAGAAAATCATCAGTCAAGACAATTCCAATGTCAGAATTAGTAAGCAATTTTTCTGTGAGCACGGTTTAATTATGTCAAAGTTAAGAAATTGGTCATTTCAAGAATTAGTTAGATTTTTGAAAGATTATGGTTTTGAAAAAGGTCATGTAAGAGGTTCGCACTACCATTATAATGGCAGGATAAATGGCGAGGATGTCTCTGTTCAGGTTATTTACAGCAAGAAGGAAAGAAAGCATCAAACAAACACAACAATGAGATGGGCGATTAGGCATTCCGGAATACCAAAAAAATATTTTGAGGAATGGAAAAGAAATAAGACTATTCATAAAGAAATAATTTATTAATTTCTCGTTTTTGCTCTGCGGGGCGGTGGATTTTTTAGATTTGACCGGGAATAGATATGGGATATATTATTAATATGATAGAAATAAAGGAAAAAATGAAAACAATAAAGGCAAAAGAAAAAACAAAGGTAGAAACAAGAATAAAAAAAGATGGGGGATATTGGAGGAATCATTCGGAGGAGGCGAGGGAGAGACTATTGAAATTTGCCCTAAAGCAAGTTGGAAAAAAATATAAGTGGGGAGTAAGAAAATATGAGATGGGGAAGTATTGGGATTGCTCAAGTATAAATCAGTATCTATATAAGAGAATTGGAATAGATTTGCCTCGGACAACAATTCTTCAGGCATATCATGGAAATAAAATACCAGCAAGAAAAACCGCTCCATTTTTTAAAGAAAAGGATTTAAAGATAGGCGACTTATTATTTTTTAAATCAAAAAAGGGGCATTTCACCCCTGAGTTTTATGATGGCATTGGTCATGTCGCGATGTATATTGGCGATGGAAAATTCTTAAGTGTTGAGGGGGATATCCCAGTTTATTCATACGGAATAGAAGGGACTTTTGGCAAGAAAAAATATATTAGCACTGATAATAAGAAGGAGGGAGTTTTAATTGTTGATTTTTCAAAAATTGTTAATCGCAAAGACTTTCAAATCGCCAAGAGAATATTAGATTAATTTATTATTCTGTATTTAAAATCAAATCATCACTTTTTTAATTGTTATGCAATATAAAAAATAAAATGCCCGTATAATGCAGGCATTTTATTTGACAATTTTTTTATTTATGCTAATATAGTATCGGGTTTCAATATAAAAATAAAAAAAGGAGGTGTTAAAGTGAGAGTTAAATTTAATACACTGAGATTAAATTGTGGGCATAATGTCATGCATCTAGGAAGTTATGTTTATATCCGGATTAAGGTTGGCGGGCTTTATATTCATCAAAGATTTCGCCTGATTGATGTGATGAATAGGGGCAATAGAAAAATTTGCCCTAAATGTCGCCAAAAATTGATGGCGGGAGGTAAAAAATGAATTATGATCATCAAATAGTATTTATTGACGACGACGAAAATTTTATGAGGAGAACCCTGAAGAATAGTATTGAAATGGAGTTTGGCGAAAGCAATATCCATTTCTATACCTGCAGAAACACCAATAATGCAATTGCATTATTGGAGGGGCATATTGAAAAACACGGCAGATTAACCCATCTGTTTCTTGACAAAAATCTTCCGGAAACAGATGGAGGGGTGAGGGTTGCCATGAAGGCAAAAGAAATTTCCCCCGATGTGGAGATATTCTCCATATCTTCTGATGATTCTGTCGCTCCGTACGAGAAAGAAGGCATAAATGTAACCTATATTGGGTATTCACCAAGAGACATTAAGCAATCTCTGAAAAGTATTATTGGGGGAGGGGAAGATATATAAAAATAGCCACCCTTATAAAAACTTGGGCCATCTCCATGATGGTCCTTTTTTATTTGAAAAATAGAGGCAAATCAATGCCTTCTGCCCCGCGAAGCATTACTACCCCCTCCCCGATAGAAGCAATAGTGAGCAAACAGGCCCCAAAACAACCTAACTAATATTCAAATTGGCGAATCTTTCCCCTTCTTTGCGGAGGAGGGGATATTTTTTTAAGGAAGGGTCCTCCTTCAATATCTCCATTGCCTTATCCTTCGCCAAACTAACAATAGAAATATCCTTTATCGCCTCCATTAAATAATCAGGAAATCCAGATTGCTTTTCACCCAAAAATTGACCCGGTCCCCTTGTCTTCAAATCAATCTCAGCCAACTCAAAAGAATCTTTCACTTGAGCAATTTTCTTTAACCTATTTTGACTTTCTTTGCTGGCAGTATCAGCGAATATAAAGCAATATGATTGATGCAGTCCCCTGCCGACCCTTCCCCGAAATTGATGTATTTGAGCCAATCCAAATCTTTCCGCCCCCTCAATAACCATAACAGAGGCATTAGGAAAATCTATTCCAACCTCTATCACCGATGTTGATAAAAGAATATTTATCTTATTTTCTTGAAAATCAGACATTATCCTTTCTTTTTCCTTACTCTCTGTCTTACCTGAAATCATTGCAATATTAAAGCCAGAAAAAACTCTTTTTAACCTTTTGTATTCAGACTCTATATTCTTTGCCTTTATTTTTTCTGACTCTTTGATAAGGGGACAAATAACAAAAACCTGCCTCCCTTTTTTTATTTCATTTCTTATAAAATCATTTGCCTTTTGCCTATTTTTTGAATCCACAATCTTTGTGATGACCGGCTTTCTTTCTTTTGGTTTTTCTCTAATAGAAGAAATATCTAAATCACCCCAAATTGTGAGGGCTAATGTTCTTGGAATTGGTGTAGCCGTCATTGTCAAAAAATGAGGGACTATTTTATTTTTAAGAAGATGCCCTCTTTGTTTCACTCCAAATCTATGCTGCTCATCAACAACCACCATTGCTAATTTTTTGAATTGAATATCTTTTTGAATTAAGACATGAGTCCCAATAATAATATCTATTTCCCCATCCTTTATTTTTCCCTTTAATTCTTTTTTTGATAATGAAGAATGAGAGATTTCATCCGTCTCAACCCATTTTGATTCCTTTGCCGTGATAAGCCCCAACCTCACATTGAAATTTTTCAAGTGAGAATAAAAACTATTGAAATGCTGCCTCGCCAAAATTTCAGTCGGTGCCAATATCGCTGTTTGATAACCTGATTTTGTGGTTGCTAATGCTACTAATATGGCAATAATTGTTTTACCAGAGCCAACATCTCCTTGAAGAAGACGATTCATCGGGAATGGTCTCTTGATATCTTTTAGAATTTCAAAGGCAGATTCTTTTTGTGATGGGGTCAAATTAAATTCTAATGAGTCGGCTAATTTTTTTAATTGCTCTAAATTTGAACTGATTTGAAATGACTTATTTTTTTCCTGTAATTTTCTCTCTTCAAAAACTGCTAATTCCAAAAGTAGCAAATCGGCAAACGCAAACCTCCTCTTTGCTAATCCAATTTGTTCAAAATCACTAGGAAAATGAATATTTTTTAAAGCAATTTTTAATTCCGGCAAACTGACCGATTTTAATATTTTCTGGGGAATTGGGTCATTTTCAAGATTTGTATTTTTTAAAGCAGTGCGGATAATCTGCCTAATAAATCTTGATGTTATTCCTTTTGTTTCTGAATATATTGGTAAAAATCCACTTGTCTCTTTCAATTCTGTTTTATCATCTGTTATTTTTTCAAAAAATGGATTAGAAAAATGCAGCACTCCATCTTTCTCTGATATTTTCCCCGCCAAACTTATTTTATCTCCTACTTTTAAATTTTGGGCTATTCTTGCTCCAAACCAAATCGCCCTTATTGTTTCTTCTTGCTCGCCAAAAGTTAATGGGTCGTTATCTATATTGTCTGATATCTCGGCTTCTGTTATTAATATTTTTCTTTGCCATGAGTATCTTGATGTGATATTCGTTATTCTTCCGGTAATGGTTGCTGTTTCTCCAAATTCAAGGTCTTCAATTTTTTTAAAATTGGTAAAGTCTTCGTATCTTGCGGGGAAATAAAAAAGGAGGTCGCGGATATTTTTAATTCCAAGTTTTTCCAATTTCTCGGAATAATATTTCCCCACCCCAGAAACCTCTGATATTTTCGTTTCAAATTTTAATATTGGATTATCCATAAATAATAGACGAGACATCACCCCTCCCCTCGCTTTGCGAGGGGAGGGGTGATATTATCCTTGCTCAAATTTTAGCATAATAAATTAATTATACTCATCAATCCCAAATTTGACAAATATATTGATATATGATTAGATATAGAAAGAAAATCAAGGGTGTATTATGCCCTATAATAATAGAATAAAAGATTGTACAGGAGGAAAAATGAATTTAACACAAAACATCGTTACAATTAAAGTCATCACGGACAATGAAATGCCGGGGATTGGCAATATAATTGCCATTGGAGCATCGCTAAATAATTCGGGTGGCTATAAGAAAGAAGAATTTCATGCGAGGACGACGAGGGGGCTATTCCCAAAAAGAGACGGATACGACTTAATTATTTCAGCGATAGATATGAGTATTGGTGTCCAAACATTCCAAGATTCAAAAAATCTCATCGAATCTTTTTGGGATTTCTATAATAAGCATCTTTGTCAATACAATGACTTGTTATGTTTATCTGCCAGCACAACTCTCCCAGTAGAAAATCTGTTTTCGCAGTGCGGGGCAGATCTAAAATTAGGGGTCGAAAAAAGTTTTTATAGACCCAAATCAATTATTGGGTTAAATCAATTATTACCCATGCTTACCAATGGGAAGTACCACGATTCCAATGATTATGCAAGAGATTTTTGTTCGGAGAAGGGTTTTTATAAAGTTATTCCGACAGGCATGCCACAAAGCCCTCTCTTTATCTGTAAGACTGCCTTTTGCGTCTTCAATCATCTGATGTCAAGGATTAGTCTTGTCCAATACAAGATGAGCCCCAAATGAGTATTGATTACAATACAAAATGAGCCCAAAACAAGCCCATTTTGTAAAAAATGTGAGTTTAGGCATAATAAAGGTTATGCAAATAATTA